>CAZHQV010000019.1:0-21612 GCA_964534285.1 uncultured Dehalococcoidales bacterium | reverse complement strand
CCTGTCTTCCTTAGATTTCGTGGGGGGACGGGAGGAGCTACCACCATCGGTATCCTCATTTTTCTAATGCCGATAGCGATCCCATTCTTCATTGCTGTTGCTGCAACAGCTTTGATCATCACCCGAAATCCCGTGTTTTGCTATGCCGTAGCGTTGATTGTCTTCCCGTTCATTGCCTGGCTAATATACCATTCTGTGCCTTTGATAGCCTTCTCCGTCGGGCTGCCGGTATTCGTGGCCGGAAACTATGTCCCTAGACTTAAGAGGATGCACGCAGCAGCCCATGGCAACTGGCGCAGAATCATTGTGCGTAGCAGCCTAAAGGAAAGACTATAGATCGGAGGATTCAATTGTCATCAAATAAGTTATGTCAGCTGACTATTCATCAGGCGCATGAACTCCTTAAGCACCGAGAGATCTCCTCCCTCGAGCTTACCAGGGCTGCACTGGAGCGCATTGCTGATGTCGAAAACAGGATCCATGCTTGCCTTACCATAGCTGAAGACACTGCGTTGAGACAGGCAGAGGAGGCAGATAGTTGCATAAGGGATGGCAACACTACACCACTAACCGGCATACCAGCTTTGATCAAAGATGTTATGTGCACCAAGGGAACACGAACTACGTGCGCCTCAAAAATGCTGGAGGACTTCATCCCACCTTATGACGCAAAGGTGATAGAAAGACTAAAGGAACAAAAGGCGGTAATACTAGGCAAAACAAACATGGATGAGTTTGCCATGGGTTCCTCTAACGAGCATTCAGCCTTTTCCCTTACCTATAATCCTTGGGACTTGAGCTGCGTCCCAGGGGGCAGCAGCGGTGGTTCAGCAGCAGCCGTGGCAGCCGATGAAGCGATCTATGCTCTTGGCTCTGATACCGGCGGGAGCATTCGCCTGCCCGCAAGCTTTTGCAGTGTAGTTGGCCTAAAGCCAACCTATGGGCGCGTCAGCCGCTTCGGTCTAGTCGCCTTTGCCAGCTCCCTTGACCAAATTGGACCTCTGACTAAGGACGTAACCGATTCCGCCTTGGTGATGAATGTTATCGCCGGATTTGACCCCAGAGATTCAACCTCAGTTCCTTACCCTGTGCCAGACTACACTCGCCAGCTAACCTCAGATATTAAGGGGATGCGAATTGGCATTCCCAAAGAGTACTTCATAGAGGGAATGCAAAGGGAGGTGAGAGCAGCTCTAGAGCTGGCCATAGGGAAACTAGAGGAGTTGGGTGCAGAAATAGACTGGAGTGTCTCTTTACCTCATACCAAATATGCCTTAGCTGCCTATTACATAATTGCTCCGTCTGAAGCTTCAGCAAACCTAGCCCGGTACGATGGAGTGAAATATGGCTTCCACTACCCAAATGCTGGTAATGTGATAGAGGCAACAGAAAAAACACGTCAATTTGGTTTTGGGCCTGAGGTCAAAAGGCGTATAATGTTGGGCACATATGCTCTATCGGCCGGTTATTATGATGCCTATTACCTGAAAGCACAAAAGGTGCGCACTTTGATTAAGCAGGAATTCGACCAAGTGTTTGAGAGATGCGACGCCCTGGTCACACCAGATTCACCCACAGTGGCATTCAAGATCGGCGAGAAAGTAGACGACCCTTTACAGATGTACTTAACCGATGTATGCACCTTGCCCATAAATATTGCCGGCGTCCCGGCTATTTCCATCCCTGCTGGCTTTTGTGATGATTTGCCTATAGGCATGCAAATCATAGGGAAGCCCTTTAGCGAGGAAATACTGCTGCGCATTGCCTTTACCTACGAGCAAGCTACTGACTGGCATAGAAGGAAGCCAGCAATCACTAAGCTAGCAACCTGAGGAGGAATATGAAGGAAATTCTGGAGATCCTGGAAAACAATGCTCGGGCAACCCCAGAACAAATTTCCACCATGCTCGGCATCAGTATCGCGGAGGTAGAGAAGACAATCAAGGAGGCTGAGGAACAGCGAGCCATTCTGAAATATAAGACTGTAATCAATTGGGGGAAGCTGGGCGAACAGCCAGTACTGGCTTTGATTGAGGTGAAGGTAACGCCCCAAAGAGATGTTGGCTTCGATAGCATAGCCGAGCGTATCTGCGGGTTCGCAGAGGTACATTCAGCCTACCTCGTATCAGGCACCTATGACTTGGCCATCCTGGTAAAAGGCAAGAACATGCAAGAGATTGCTTCATTTGTTTCGGGCAAGCTCGCTCCCCTGAACAATGCAGTGCAAAGCACCGTTACCCACTTCCTGCTCAAGCAATACAAGGAGCAGGGTGAGTTGCTTGAAGCCAAAGAGGAGGTTAAGCGGCTACCTATCACGCCTTAGCCATAAACCAAGGTAATTCACATGACAGAAGCTCATTCCATTGCTACCAAAGACCTCTCCAGCGCTATTTCACAAAAGCTGAGTAAGGTCTCGCCCTCAGGCATCAGGAGATTCTTTGACTTGACCTCCCGTATGGAAGGCGCTATTTCCCTGGGCGTTGGGGAACCCGATTTCGTCACCCCCTGGCACATCAGAGAGGCAGCAATTCATTCCCTGGAAAAAGGGTACACCATGTACACTTCGAACTATGGACTGTTTGAGCTACGTCAGGAGTTGGCGGAAAACCTGAAGTCTAATTACGGATTGGCCTACGACCCTGAGCGTGAGCTTCTCATCACCGTAGGCGTCAGTGAAGGCCTAGACCTTGCTTTAAGGACTATCCTCGACCCGGGGGACGAGGCGATCATGCCCGATCCCTGCTACGTCGCCTATCCTGCTGTAACCATTCTGGCTGGCGGCGTGCCAGTTCTTGTTCCTACCCATCAACAGAATGACTTTGGCATTAGGGCTACCGACATTGAGTCCCGCATTACAAAACGAACGAAAGCCATTCTAATTGGCTATCCGGCGAATCCCACTGGTGCAGTAATGCCAAAGGAAGAGCTAGGCAAAATCGCCACCTTGGCTCAACAGCATGGCTTCCTGGTGATATCCGATGAGATTTACGCCCGGCTGGTTTATGGTACGGAGCATACTTGTTTTGCCAGCCTTCCCGATATGAAAGAGCAGACCATTCTGCTTGGCGGTTTTTCCAAAGCCTATGCTATGACTGGCTGGCGCATTGGCTATGCAGCAGGTAACCACCAGATTATTGAAGCCATGACCAGAATTCACCAGTATTCCATGCTTTGCGCTCCAATACCTAGCCAGATGGCAGCTATTGAGGCACTGAGAAACGGGCAGACCAAAATCGAAGAAATGGTCAGACAGTATGATCAACGTCGTCGCATCATGTTGAAGAGATTGAATGAGATTGGCCTAACTTGCTTCGAGCCCAAAGGTGCATTCTACGCCTTTCCCTCAATAGAGGTTACCGGCATGACCTCGGAAGAATTTGCGGAAAAGCTATTGATAGAGGAAAAGGTCGCTGTGGTCCCTGGTTCTGCTTTTGGACAATGTGGTGAGGGTTTTATTAGATGCTCTTACGCCACTTCTCTAGCCAACATTGAGGAGGCCACACACAGGATGGGAAGGTTTGTTGCTAGGGCAAGTCAAAGGCACGCTCCAAATCAAGGCGCCCAAGGAGCTTCATCTTCTCCTTGACTTCCCTCATAGTCTCCCTGGCTACAACTTCAGCCCGGTTAGCCCCTTCAGCAAGAACCTCTGTGACATAATTGCGCTTAGAGGCCAAATCAGCCCGCTTTTCACGAAAGGGTCCAAGGACTGAAGCAATACTCTCAGCCAGCATTCTCTTGCACTCTACACAGCCAATCCCAGCACTGCGACATGCTGAAGCGATCACCTCTGCTCGGGCAGGGGTGAAAAATCTGTGCAGGGAAAAAACGTTGCATACCTCAGGACGCCCCGGGTCGGAGCGGTATCTGCGAGCCGGATCGGTAAACGCAGTCATCACTCGCTCCATGATGTCTTCGGGCGAGGCTGCTATTTCAATGTAATTATTGTAGCTTTTGCTCATCTTCTGCACTCCATCCAGTCCCAGAACCAAGGGAGAAGAGGTGAGCTTTGCCTGGGGCTCAGGGAACACCAATCCATACAGAGAATTGAAACGGCGCACTATCTCTCGCGCCAACTCAAGATGAGGAAGCTGATCCTCACCCACAGGAACGATTTCTCCCTTGTAAAGGGCGATATCGGCAGTCATGAGAACAGGATAGCCTACCAGCCCGTAATTGACATTATCTGGCTGCATCCTTACTTTCTCCTTAAACGTAGGCACGCGCAATAGCCAACTCAAGGGGGTAACCATGCTGAACAGGGTATGCAGCTCCTCTACCTCGGTAACGTGTGACTGAACAAAGATGATGCTCCTCTCAGGATCAATGCCGGCTGCCAACCAATCGAGCACCATCTCATAGATATCATCTTTAAGATTAGCGGTGCTTTCAAGAGTAGTGAGAGCGTGAATATCCACAACACAATAGATACACTCATACTCCTTCTGTAGAGAAATGCAATTCTGGATAGTCCCCAAGTAGTTGCCAATGTGTTGTCTGCCCGTCGGGCGAAAGCCAGAAAAGACACGTGTAGCCATTTAGCTGTGGCAAAGTTTAGCACATAGCCAAATCGCCAACAAGCTGTAAGGCAGTACAATTGCACGGAGTTACCCCAGACCGGCCAGTTCTCTGACGGAATCGACGATTTCATTCATTGGCGTGTATGTAGGGAACACACCGTCCACACCCATTTCCTTCAACAGCGGGATATCCTCCTCAGGAATAATGCCGCCAACCACAAAGCGAGCCTTCACATTATTCCGCCTCATCTTATCGAGCATTTTGCGAGCGAAGAATAGATGTTCCCCACCCAGGAAGCTCGTACCTATCACATCGACATCCTCTTGGACAGCGCTCTGTATCACGCCATCTACTGTCTGATATCTACCAAGGTTAATCACCTCCATCCCGGCATCTCGCAACCATAAGCTGACTACTGCTAACCCTCTATCATGGCCATCCAAGCCGATCTTTCCCATCAGCACTTTTATTTCCTTACTCTGCATTTTCGCACCACCTCACTCAAAAAGGATATTCTATCTCCTCAAAGGGATCGTAGCTATAGCCATATCCTAGCCTTATTGCCCCCCAAATCTCTCCCAACGAAGCGTAGCTTCTTGCTGCATCCATCGCTGCAGGAACCAGATTCTCTTCCTTTCTTTCTGCCGCTTTGCGCAAGTTCTCTACGGATTCCTTGACCTGGTGATTGTTCCTCGTCCTTTTCAGTGCTTTGACGTCATCCACGTATTTCTCTATAACGTCCCAAGAAGGTTTATGTAACTCCGTTTTTCGCTCCTCCTCTTTAGAAATCTGGAAGCAGTTCACGCCGATTACCTTCCTGGTACCACTCTCCACCTCCTGCTGGAATTCATAGGCTTGCCGCTGCATCGAGTGCATCAGCCGCTCACTGTAAATCTCTTCAACTATGGTTTCCTTATGTTCCTCCATTATTTGGCTTATTTCCTCCGCCAATCGATTGGTGAGCGATTCCACATAATATGAGCCACCCAAAGGATCAGCCACGTTCACCACACCAGTCTCATAAGCCAGAATCTGCTGAGTTCTTATGGCAATCCTGTGAGACTCTTCCGTGGGCAGACATATAGGCTCATCGTACGACATAGTATGCATGGATTGTACCCCCCCAAGAACGGCTGCCAGGGCCTGATAGGCAACGCGAACAATGTTATTCTCTGGCTGCTGGCGGGTATAGTCAGTACCCTTGGTCACAGCATGAACCTTGAAACTCAAGGCTCGGGGGTTTGTAGCTCCAAACTCCTCCCGAAGCATCCTCGCCCAGACCCTTCTCGCCGCTCTAAACTTGGCCGCTTCCTCAAAGATATCTATGCCTACTCGATGAGTAAATGCTATCCTTTGTGCAATCTCATCTACGTTTCCACCCCGTGCCACCACCTCCTTGAGGTAACGTCTGGCGGTGCAGAAGTCAAAGGCTATCTCCTGAGCCGCGGTTGCCCCACTCTCCCGCCAAGCATTTGAGCCCACCGAAAGCGGATAGAATCTGGGCGCGTTTTTGTTACACCATATGAGGATATCAGCTACGACCCTGCACCCCAAGTCCTCCGGGAAGGCAGGGGCGAAATAGCGAACCGGTCCCTGGTCTATGGTATCAGCTAAGATTGTCCCCCTTACATTTGACAGAGCCACGCCTTGTTTCTCAGCCGCTCCAAAGTAAAACCACACAATCGCAGGGGTATAGACAGACAGAGTCACGCTCACTTGGTCTATGGGAATATCCTCCATCATCACCTCCGCATCCCTCATCGAGCACAGAGGAACACCCATCAGGCCCGCCATCCCTTCAGCCCGAGGATGGTCAGCATCGATGGCACAATAAGTCGGAGCATCACAAATGACATTAAGGGCGCTCTCACCTTCACCCATCAGACGCTTGAGCTTTTCATTGGTAGCTTTAGGTGAATCATAGCCAGAGATTTCACGGATGCTCCACATCCTCCCCCGATACATGTCCTTGAATATCCCCCTGGTATAAGGATACTCTCCAGGATTTCCAACGTCTCTTGCGTAAACCAGGTCTTTAACGTCATCGGGAGTATATGTCTCCTTAACTGGAATGCCTGACCATGTCTTCAGCCTCGTTGGCTTCTCAAAATACCTCTCTGCTATTGAAGACTTCTTCTCCATTTCCCCTCCTTCAGGCTTTTTTGTATATGCCATGACAACACCCATCGTCATTGGCCAGCGACCCAACGATCTCCAATTCTATGTTTTCCTTGCATATTGATTGGAGAATTGCCCGATCCATCTCCTCCATTGCCTCACACAAAGGTTTAATACCTCCCCTGAGACGATAAGGGCACACATGGACTTTAATCTCAACTCGCTCGTCCGAGGACGCAATGATCTCAGGTTTCGGCTCTCGCTCCATGGCGGGCTTCATCTGAGCCTCGACAGCTGCCTCGAAATCCACCTTACCCCCAAGCTTTTCTCTTCGCCTGTCCCCCAAGTACTCTCCCCACCTCTCAAACACCGACCTCACAATGGGCAAGGCTTCATCACCAAACTGCTGGTAGAAAAGCTTACATAGCTCTCCTTCTACTTCCATATGATTAGTTATGGGCAAAACGGTCTCTTCCCCACGTTGGTCACTCACCTCATTCCTCCCCCGGGGTATACGGTTTGTGGACAGGGATGCGCCACCGCGTCTTCCACATCGCCAGCTCCTCCAACTACCCCTCCGCTACGAATGTCTTCCTTGCCATGACTCTACAACCTCCCCCACTGAAGCTTTATTCAATTATAAACCCAAAAGCGGAAAAGGTGAACTGACTGTGGGCCCCGACCAAAATTGAGCAAGAAACTCGGTATTACCTCCGTCACAGCGGATAAGAAAATCACGGTTGTCCACCCATCCACAGCCTCTCTGGACATGTTCCTTGTAGATTCCTTAACGTTTATGCCGCATCTCTGCCCCATATCTACTGGCAAAATGGCATAGCTACCTGGCAACAACCTCGCAAGCGGCCATAGTTGACCAAAAGCGCCTTTCGCCACGTGCTAGCGATCGTCATCAAGGATATGAGGGCAATGGCGCAAGAGCTAGAGCAAAGTCTGGCCAGAGCTCTCGGCAAGGTTCATAGGACAAAGGCTTTCAACTCACAGAAGGAGCGCTCCGCATGTCGCCTTCACTCAGATGGTTGGATCAGACAATTGCAACAGAGCTTTTCCGCTGGTAGATGACCATATTACGAGTCACCTGCGCGAAAGGATACCGTTCTACCTGTAGACGGCATTCTCTTCCGGCAATATGCAGTCTCAGCACATATTGTGTTAATCTCGCAGTATGCCCCTACACCAGCACAGGAAGGAACAGCCAGGGCGGCCCACAGACATGCGAATCGAAATGCTCTCCACGAGGGCAGCAAAGAGGCACCCCGGTAGAAAGCGTATGGTCTCAACAGATCGTGGGGCCAGAGAATAGTGAACACTTGACGCGGGGAACGAACAGGTCAAAGTGACTACTTTGGATGAGGAGGCCTTTTGGACGCTTCCACCAGCCCAAGGGTGGCAGAGCAATCCACGCTCATGTCGTCTCGTGACACATCCCCTTCCTGCATTACCAGGGGCCTGTCTCCTGCCGCTTGACGAGTATGAGTCAGTGAAGGCTGAAACCCTCCTGAGATTGCTGCGCCACGCTCGCAGCGACATGGCGGCTGCAGCCCAGCGGAATAACTCCGTAGTCGGTTCCTAACACCCCACGGGGCGAGGTCAAAACCCCACCACAGTCATGGCATCGCCAAGACTCAAGCCTGAATGCTACGAATTGTGTTGTTGGCGTAAAGCTTTGACTCTAATGTTGCCCATGCTAACATTAGCTGAACAGAAGCTCTGAGCCCTTGGCTTCTTGTCGCTCTGAGGAAGACAGGCGACCGATTCCTTCAGGGCTCTGGCTCACCAAGGTAGACTGCGGAAAGGGGCCAGGGAAAGCCATGGTGTCAAGCGAGGGGGAGCTATTGAGGTTTTCTCACACAAAGCGTGGCAAGGGAGATCGCGAATAACCTGGCAGCACCAAAAGCCCGCAGTTGATTATCGGCAATGGAGGTATAGATCGAGAAATGCAGCAGGAAAGACTGGAACGTATATCACAGAATCTTTTTCTACTAGACCTGGAGCAGCAAATGGAGGGATACCGCAAATTCATTGGTTGCTGGATTTACAGAAGCAATGAAGGGAATTTCTTGGTTGACCCGGGGCCTTCCTCCACAATCCCTCAGGTGGCAAGTGCTCTTCGAGCGCTCGGCATCCAGAAATTGGACTATGTTTTGCTGACTCACCTTCACTTAGATCATGCAGGTGGCATAGGTAATCTGGTTAAGGAGTTCCCAACCCAAGTGGCCATTCATGAAGGCGCGTTGAAGCACCTGATAGATCCCTCAAAGCTCTGGGCGGGAAGCCTAAGCATATTGGGCGACGTAGCAAGGAAATATGGCAGAATCGAGCCAGTCCCCAGAGATATGCTCATGTCTGAAGAGGAGATTCCGTTAGGCAGTAAGAGGATCAAGTCTCTGGATACTGAAGGGCACGCTCCACATCATCGCTCGTACCTGTTTGGAGATATTCTCTTCGCAGGGGAAGCTTCAGGAGTTCATCTCGATTTAGGTGGAGGCGATTTCTACCTGCGCCCTCCCACGCCACCGCCCTTCCATTTGGAGACAGCAATATACTCTTTGGACAAGCTGAGTAGCCTCGATTTCTCAATGTTATGCTTCGGTCACTTTGGTTATAGCTCAAATCGGGCGGTTCTAAAGGAATTTCAAGAACAGCTCTTGCGGTGGAGGGACATAATAGAAAGGGTGCTCAGCAAGCATTACTTGAGCGAAGACACGCTAATCGAGGAATGCATCAACAGGCTCAAGGAAGAGGACCCACTTTTCGGAAAGATGGAAAGGCTTGATAAGGACATACAGGCCAGGGAAAGATACTATGCGGGAAACAGCATAAGAGGATTTCTATCCTATTTGAGAAAGGAAGAGGGGTGAAGTGGGCAGCAGAGGACTTGAACCTCTGACCTCCTGTGTGCAAGAAACGCCATACAAAGGGCGGAGAATGCTTGCTTCCTTCCCGTGGGAGGTTCTGGCAGTCACATGTAGAAGAATCAGCCTTGGGCCAGCGAAAAAAGGCACGCCAATGCCAACCCCAGGCGCTCACAGCAGCTCACAAGGCACTCAGAACAAGGTGGTTTTTGGTCGGCATGTAACCATATGCCCGCATGGCCATGCGGACAGAGGGTTGACGCTTACATATTCTGCAAAACGATGGAGTGCCCCGTTGCTTTCTGACTGAGCGGGCTACCTGCTAGAAGCTCAACTGTCAACGGACGCTTATTCGCCACCCGAACTGGCCTCGCCTTTACTCTTCCTGAGTTACTCTTCTGCGCTTAGTGCGGCGTCTACGCGCCCACAAACCACCGAAGAAGGTCCGGTTGAGTAGATGCCGATAGTCAGCTATATTCAGCAGGTCCTTGGATACCCCACTCTCAAAGAAGGCTACCTCAACATGCTTACCCATGTTCTTTACGGCTTGAAGAGCATAAGCGAAGTCGGAGTCACCGCTGACAAGCACTGCCACATCGTAGAAGTCATTCCAGGCAAAATATAGCAAGTCCGTAGCCAACATGATGTCTATGCCCTTCTCGACAGGGATACCCTGTGCTATCTTGGTACTGCCTAGTCGAACCTCCAGATACGGCGTCCTGCGCAGGATATCGAGGAATTCCTGTTGGTCCCGAGAGCCATCAGGGCGTTGAATCGGGTCCTGTAGGACGTTGTAGTAATATGTTCGGAATAGGCGTCTAGCGCCACTCAGCTTCGTGGCAAACTCGGCAAAGTTAAGGTCATGGCGCCCAAAGTTGCTTCGTAGAGCATGATACAGGTTGCTCCCATCTATGAAGATTGCGACTCTGTCTTCCATAGCTCGTCCCTTTCAGATCTGCCCGTGGCTCTGGACAGTGTTTCCAATTGCGTTTGACGCAATTATACAACAGCGAAATATCATTGTTCCATCTTGCCCAAGCCGATATCTCAATCCTCGCCAAGAGAACACGTCTCGGGATTATGTCAGCTAAGTCTCATAGCTGGATTGCCGAGCGGCCTGGTAGCTGGCTATTGATGGTGTCAATAGGGGTAGCTTGGGATTGCAGTAGATAGATACTGTCTATAGGGCGGGTCGTGTGGAGGCCGGGCAATCCCTTCCAAGTTGACTTTCCCGTGGGTTGGGCCGACTTTGGAGTGGCGACTTACCAATGGGTGGAAGTCCGCTACAGTGGGAAAGTGGGTGGGTGGCTGACAACCTGAGCGAGGACTTGGCCGGTCGCTGGGATTTCTTTTTGGCTAGACTTTGATTGATTTCCCTTATGGATCAGCTACTTAGGGCCAGGCTTCACTCGACGAGCGAAGCAGCGTTTGAATTTCTCTATCTTTGGAGCAGGTAGATGAACTTGCAGAAGTTCTAGCAAAAAAACGGTCAGCCCAATAACCGCTATTGGAAAACCAATTACGGGCACCCAGAACCACCCTGTTTGCAAGGTGCTTCTATACAGACAAAGCACGGACTCCCCAAACGCGATGACAAAAACGACATTTGCGAGCCACGGCCAACACGCTCGCCAACCCGCACAACTCTTGGTTCTGTCACTCTCAATCTTATGTAGATAACTACTACCAAGTATGCAAGTAACGATTATCACAATTACGAAAACAAGACTATACCACAAGAAGGGTTTTTCAATGTCTAAGGGATTTCCGCAGCCCCCTGCTGCCAGTCGACTAGTTGTGAACAATGACTGAAGGACATTCAAGATACCCATTTCAAGGGCAGCAATAAAGAGTGCAACCGCAACATAGTGAACTCGACTACGAGCTTCATCGTCGCGAGTCCTCAGGGTTTGGAATCCCGCAATTGTCAGGGCCACTAATGCCAGCAGCACAGTGAGATAAGTCCACGCAAGCCCATAGTGCCTAGTAGGCACTTCAGAGGTTGCCCAAAGCTGACCCCAAACCAAAACGATAGCCGCCAGGAAGGCATCAGCAGTAATGAAAGTTCGGACATTGCGTAGCCCGTTTCTCTCCATACCATGCTATTATATCTACACCCATCACCTATTTTCGATAGCAGAATTCTTCCGAGAGTAGCCAAGGCAAATACTTGTCGTGCAATAGTCGTGATTGGATGGTTCCTGGTCTCTACAGCAAGCATTTCGGCAGCTTGTTACCCAGGACTCATATCTATTCTGGACACCGTTTGCTAGACTCGTGTTCCCTTGTTTGTGTTCCCGCATGTGCTATTGTGATACTATAACTAGTAGTTGCATCTACTCTTCAGAGTACGGCGAGCGGATATGTAGACTACAATCATACTCGTAGTCGTTGGGGGGTAAGTATGGAGAAGCCATCGTCCCCAGAAGCCTACATTACGTGGTGGAACCACAGGTTCGAGGCACCCGAGGCACAGATAGACAAAGTAGCCGCAAAGCAGTATCAAGCTGTATCTATATTAGTCAAACACGATTTTGAGAATTCCACTGAGTGGAGAGGATTCATAAGTGAACTAAACAACTTTGAAGCGGAGTACAGGCACAGTAGGGGCTACGACCTCCTCATGGGAAAACCAGAGGACACAAAATTATGCCGGAAGGAATGGCGCGATTTTCTTTCAAAAGTTTGGAGGAAGAATGTAGTTGAGAACAAGAACTTTGATAAGGAGCCAGATACAGGTTGGATTACACCACAGAATTGGTTTGAGAACATACATGATATTGTCAGGACTACAATAGTCGTCAAGTATTTTGACGGGGTAGGCTTTTTGCTTGATAGATTGTGCGAACTGCTTAGAGGTCATAACTGCAAATACAAGCCGGACTGGGAAGCGAGAGAGGAGGGGTACTATGCCGCCCACTTAAACGTGATAAGAGATTATGAACTGCTGTTTGGACTCGAAACCCAAATAAAAAGAATAAGCGTCGAAATACAAATTACGACACAAATGAAGGATGCAATAAGGGAATTAACACATAGGTACTACGAAAAGAAAAGGACGAGACTAACAGTGCCTGATGAAAAGTGGCAGTGGAACTACAGGTCCGGGGAGTTTGCTCCCAACTATATTGGACACATCGTCCATTACATTGAGGGGGCAATAATGGAAATCAGAGACAGGGAGCACGTCAATGAGAAGAAATAGTAGACTCACTTGGGATAGGATTAAAGTGTATTTGAAAGACCTCGGAATTACGGCTCGACTTGATGTTGAGAGAGTAAAGGAAATATTTGGTTTAGGGGAAGGGCTATGTCCAGAACCGCTAAGGACAATTTTCATTTCTAACTATCTGGAAAGCAATGGGAAAGAGCAATTCAAGGACCTATGGTTGTTCAGTGATGACTACGTCGTTGAAGTCCTTGAATTTTCAAGAAGAGAAACCCCCCGATTAGAAATGACGATATTCACCGGCAACATAATGTATGTTGTTCTAGAAGCCAAGGACTTTGACTTTTCGAAGAAGGCACAGGGAGGGTCGAAACTGCGGGTCAAATTTGGGACGCTAGGTCTTTTTAGCTGTGATTTTGCAGCCTTTGGTCAGAATTGCAACACACTCAGTCACATTTTCGCAAGCTACATTAAGGGGAATTTGGTTAGAGGCCAACAGGTGAGTTTGCCTCCCGACAAGCTCTTGAACATAACCTAGGGCAGACAGTTGATAGCCAAGCTGGGGATGCCGCTTCCAGCCTTGGACGGAGCCTCAAACCTCTCCAACCTGGTATAGTCTCCATCATAATTTTGCGAGAGCGGAGCTAAAACAAAGCTGTATCTCATAATTCCTTCACCCGTACGGCTAGCTTCCATCCACATGGCTGGCTGTTAACACGCCTGACTAGAAATCATGTAGCCAAAGCTGGGAGTTAACTCCGTAGTAGAGGCTCCATAAGGGACAAGGACTATCAGGTCAGCACAGCTTTGTAGTGCTCCAAGATAGTGCACATGACTCGTAATCATCTTTCTTTTCTTAGGAATGCTGCTATATAATGCACCACCTATCGTTTCGGAGGTGAAAATATGGAGGCTCTAAGTTCTTTAGGTATCTTCTTTGTTGGGCTAGGTGTCTTTTTTCTTGGTTGTGGTTTACTATGGTGGGTTTCGCTGTACGAGAAACATAGTAAGTCAAGACAGAAGGAACAGAAGTAACTTAGTTCAATACTCCCTCTTAAGACTTGAGCTGGATATTAACGCTTCCCTGTAGTGCTGCAGACAATCCTGGAAGGTGACGCTACGGTGTATCTCAGCACTGGCGTGCCCCAGGATTCTGTTGCCAAGTTAACATTTCTGTGAAGCTGAAGAGGAGTGGGCAGTAGAGGACTTGAACCTCTGACCTCCTGTGTGTAAGACAACCCAGATAAAAGGCAGAAACCGCTTGCCTCCTTTCCAAGAGTATACGTTGTCGGGACACCTTGAATCAAGGGCTCCCAACTCAGAAGACCAAACCACACTCAAGCAGTAGCCACCCGAGCTAACTCATGTGCTACCGCCGCTGATTAAGAGACGCAGACCCAATGTGCCGCATCGTCATTCCGAATAGCGTCGAGTGCCACTGAGTCTGGATTGCCCCCTTCTCTAGTATCTGCACATGACGTTTTGTTCCGCTCTCTGCCGAAGCGTTTGTCGGCAAAATGTCGGCAAATCGTCCTTAGAAGTCAAGGTTTTTCCGCAACGGCACAAGTCGACAAACCGTTTGAGTTTTGCAGCTGTTATCGCTGCTTGCTATTTTCAGCGGGAACGACCATGTGAATGACCGGGGAACTTTGCATCATACCGCTGGAATTGATATCATTTCATACACTGGACATTGTCCAGTTTTTCTTTTTCAAGGCAGAGAATCCCCGTTACCATGCGTAAACAGGGGGAGAATTTTTTCTCGCCAAGGCTCGGGTGCTACCGAAATGGGCAAGAAAGACGAGAAGAAAAGGCAGAGGGACAGCTATCACCGGGAGTTCAAGACAGGCGGGAAGTCCACAAAGACGAAGAAGAGATGGGCTAGCCGCAAACTCAAATGACGTACCGCTCTGAAGAATTTCGTTTCGGGAGGAGCAGAGGAGCAAATGAAGGGCTATCGCACTCCGTCCTGGTTCCGGTCGAAGGCACACCTGAGAGACAAACAGGTGAAAGCCCGGCGGGCAAAACCCGCAACCCACAGGTCGGGGAAGGGAAGACGATAACGGTGCTAGCCGAGCTTGGTGCTCCGCGGGAGGTTAGACATGAGCGACGTTTTTGATGAAGCCCAGGCACTACTACAGTGCAAGTCATGCCCCTGGTATAAGAATTGTGTCATGCCAATGCGGGTGACGGAAGAAGATTTGATGAGTGGACTTGAGGCATCTATGCTCGGTAGCTCACTGTCCGGAGCCTCTTATGAAATATCGCAGCTTCTGTCAACAATGGCAGCAGCAGCGCAGAACTCCCTGCTTGAAGGCTGTCCCGTGTTTATCAATAGACTAAGAAATGACCCAAAACTTGCGCAACGGATAAAGAAGATGATGCAGCAATGGGGAGGCCAGGACGAAGAGTAAGTCAACAAGGAGGGCAGTTGGTCGTGAAAGAGATGAGTATCGATAGCATAAGGGTTAGCCAGGAAAATCAGCAGTATATGGTAATCCTGAAGGAGCAGACAGGTGAGCGCTATCTTCCAATGTCGATTGGTCCCGCTGAGGCCAATGCTATCGTTACAAAACTTGGAGGAGTGGCTATGCCCAGACCTTTAAGCCACGACCTGTTATGGTCGGTCATCGGCGTCCTGGGGGCTAGTGTCGACTCAGTTATCATTGATGGTTTCAAGGAGGGTACTGTCTATGGCCAAATCATTCTTGACACCGCGGAGGGAAAAGCTGAGATCGACTCTCGACCCAGTGATGCCCTGGCACTGGCAGTAAGAGCCAAAGTACCGATCTTTGCTGAGGACAGGCTCCTGGATAAAGCTGGTGTCCTAATAGATAGGGAAGCCGGTGAAGCTACTGGATACCAACGGCCCGAAGGGCAAAATATCGGCGAAGACGAGTTGCGGGGCATGTCTGCTTTCAGTGATTTTATCAACAGACTGGATATGGATGACCTTGGTGATGAGGGTGACGAATGAAGAGCGATTCTGGGTTGCTACATACGGCCCAGAGTCCGTATGGTGCGGCTGGCTTCACGAGACGCTGAGTTAGGTGAGACGGCGGAATGCGGTTTCTGTGAAGGCAAATTGGAGGAACAGCTGTGCTAGCAGCATGAGACTGAGCTATCAAACGTAGCTCATGAGCTGTCATTCCGATAAGCAACCGAGGCAGCGGTGAACGTAGGCCAAGCCAAGTGGAGATTGGACCGGATGGGTCAGAGGGAAGTAAGAAGACAGACAAGAAGACGTACAAGCAAAGCGCTGCTTACCTCAAGAAAGGCCCCAAGAAAGCTAAGGGCAGCAAGAAGTCGAAGAGGAGATAGTTGGGGCCAGCGGTTAGAAACGGGGGTAAGCTGTCCGTCAGGCGAAAGTACGCATAAGGAGCTATCGGTTGGCGACCAAGGACTATTATCAGATTTTGGGGGTAGACAGGAAGGCTGACCAGACCACTATCAAGCGGGCATACCGGCGCCTGGCCATGCAATACCATCCCTTGGTCTAAATCGTATACGATTGTGTAGACGTTTTCCGCGCAAATGGGAAGATAGGAGATAAGATGAGCCGTAAGCGGTATTTACTGTACCTGGATATTCTGGGGTTTGAAGCACTGGCTCAGGAAATAGCTAAGAAATCGAAATTCGAGGAAGACTGGATCAGGCAGACACTTATCTCGGAGCCTGTAAGCGCGCGTGTAAAAGAGCTAGGGGAAAAAGCAGTCAAAGTGAGTCCAGACAGCTACTTGCTGACGGTTGATAGCGTCCAGAGGGCATTTGAAGTTGTCGGCGAGCTGACAACAATAGAAATTCCCCATAAATGCTACGGATTTGTCCCGCTTGAGCTCTGTTTGGACGCCCGGGAGATTGATGAAGCTATCAAGCTGGAGCCTCAAAGTCGCCAGGTAATAATAAAAGCTTTGCGAAATGATGTTTTCAGGCCCTATCACAAATATTGCAGCACTAAGAAGGGTATAAGAATAACAGAAACCTTTGTGCTTTTTACCCCAGAATTCTTTAATGACTTGGAGCTATTAGATAGAAAGTATTGCGAAGCGATTTCCTACGAAGGGAAAAGCTTCTTGGTTGCCAATTTAGAGAAGATTAGACAGAGAGCCCAAGTCTTTCAATTTCTGAAGGAAATAGAATGTGAAGGCGATAAACGGTATGAGAGGATTGATGAGGTATATGTCCCCCCTTTGGAATACGAAGGCCTGGCAAACACGCTGAAAGGAAAGAGGCTCCTATTCATTACTGGCACTGGGGAATATGGGAAGACATATACTGCGGTTAGGCTTATGTGGGAGTATTACCGGAGGGGATATGAGCCAAGATGGATTAAGGGAGGAGAACCGCCTGAGAGAATTGATGTGCGAAGAAGGTTGGAAAATATAACCGCCGAGCTTAAACGCCAGTCGATCATCTATTTTGAAGACCCCTTTGGGAAGACAAAATATGAGAGAAGAGAGACGCTGGAAAGAGAAATCGGACCCATAATAAGCACTGTGGGTCGAGTCGAAGATGTGTACGTGATAATAACCTCAAGGGAAGAGGTATTCAAGGACTTTAAGAAAGAGAAACTATCGTCAAGAGAACTTGAGGAATTTCAGAGGACGTTGAATATAAAGAACGCGTCTTATGACTACGGAAAAAGGCGGGAGATGCTTCGTAAGTGGGCGGAGGAGAAGGACTGTGAATGGCTGAAGAATAACGAGTTGAAGGAGTTGCTTCTGGGACTTATGAGGGATGAAAGGGTTTTCCCCACACCCTTATCAATAAGGGCGTTCGCTGCTGATAGTGCTGGGATAAAAGAGGAAGCGAAGCTGATAGAAGAAATGGAAAGGAAGTCAGATGAGACCGCCAGGGCATTTGCCACAGAAATAAGAGGTATGAGCGATGATAAGATATTATTCCTGTCTTTCCTATTTATTTCTGACTCTTTTGAGGTTTCATTTGTTAGAGGAACCTACCAGGAATTGGTGAGAGAACGAAATCTCAAAGACGCCTGGGAGTTTCACCGGGTTCTGGGTTGGTTCAAGGATGACAAAATCTCTATTATCCAGGGGCGCATACAATTTTCCCATTCTTCATATTCCGAAGCTTTGAAATATCTCCTTGTTGAAGACGGCTACGCGACGCGACTAAATGAACAGATTTTCAGCAGGTCGCTTTTCAAGCTCTCAGAGAAGGCTGAGGCTGCCTGGGCTGTGGCTCAGGCTGTGGCTGAGAATTTTGACGAGCTTCCTGAAGAGGTAAGGAATAAGCTGCTTTTCAAGCTCTCAGAGAAGGCTGAGGCTGCCTCGGATGTGGCTTGGCCTGTGGCTTTGGCTGTTGCTCGTCATTTTTACAGCGTTCCCGAAGAGGTAAGGAGTAAGCTGATTTTCAAGCTCTCAGAGAAGGATGAGGCTGCCTGGGCTGTGGCTCGGGCTGGTCCTTTCTATTTTGGCAAGCTTCCCAAAGAGGTAACAGATTTGATTGATGAGCTTCAGGAACCGTCATAGTGTATTACCCAAGCTTTGTCCCAGGGCTAACGCAATGCACTTTGTATTCGATATCTTGCAAGAGTTGAGGCAAAGCGAGGTCGAGGAACTGAAAGCAAGAGCGAAGAGGATGCTGAAGGGTATTTTAGGCTGGGCCATACTGAACTGCCCTCGCGGACGCCACGGCCATGTCGGGCTTATTCATTCTGCACGAATATGCAGGTAACAAGAAGCCAAGAGGTTACTTCTCCGCCTCCACCTAACTGAGCTACTCATCAGGCAGGGGTGGAGTCCGCATAGTGATCGTGATGGTGGCACTTGATGAATCACGACCATCCGGTTGGCCTACATTGCTACCTACCTTGTTGTCGGAAACGCCGGTATCGCCTACCAAAGTCTTGCTATCGCCTGACCCAAATAGGACTAGCGCTGCCGACATGATTACGAGAGTGATTGGAAGGAATAGCCTCTTGGCCAACATCCTTTGTTACCCCAGATAGACTACTGACCTAAGCCTTCCCTATTCGGAATACCTTTGTGCCACAAACAGGGCAAACGCCTTGCAACGCTGGCCTGTTGTTTTTGAGTGTAACCTGCTTGGGATTCTTCATCTCGACCTTCTTCCTGCACTTCACACAATAAGCTGTTGCCACAATATCATCCCTCCTATCTCCAAGTTCACTCTATTGTCGCCCCACGGGTGAAGCAGTGTCAATAGGCTTCGGTCAGCAGCAAGGTGTCTTTCACACTGGACGATGACTTTTGGGCAGTATGCTTGTCTCTTGGCCAAGACATTGAACATTGCGATGGATTGTGTAAAGGTAAACCTCTGATTCTTTCTTGCGACAAGCAACGAATCTCCTTTTCGAAGTGTTCCTAAATGACTAACCCTCCGAATGCTGATACCATAATACCAAATAGGGTAATAGTGGGGGAGGTTGTACGTAGCATGATCCGGGTATATCTGGCATTGGGCATTCCAGCGGCAATAGCTGTCATAGACTGGATCATTAAAGATGCCCCCGGCTGGTCAAAAACCTTAATAATAGTCCTAGTGGCCGCTTCTGTTACAGTGGGGGTCTTTGCGCTAAGGGAAGAGGCGAGGAAAAAGCGGCTCACAAAATACGCGGGCGTATTGAAGGGGCCCTCTCTAGCGATCGTTTCGACAGCCCAAGGGACCTATCCAAAGCTCAAAGTTGGAAACTCAAATACATTTCTCACCTGGCAGGGCCCCAAAGGTGAGGCGCTCATTAGAGTGTTCGACGATAACGGCCTAACGATTTGGGCTGAAAGGACCCTCTTGCGCAGGTGGTGGAAATTTCTGACTCCTACCGAGATTGTACAATTGAAGGTATCGACTAAGCTAAGAGACACCCACGGGGAACTAGTTGCTGAGATTATTGGTAATGAGTGGAAGTTGAGAAAGGAAAATCTCTGGGATAGGAACTATGATAATAATGCTCTTGAGGTCAGAGATGACAAGGGAGATGTGGTTCTACAAATAGTACTGTGCGAGGCCTATGTCCAGTTTGCAGCTAAAATGTATGGCCAGGATGGAGCAGGCTTTGGAATAGGGAGTAAAACGATCACACAGGAGGACATCAGGAGACATGAGGAAGGGTCACTGCCAATTGTTGCAGCCGCGGACGGTCCAAAGGAAGGGAGGATAGGCGACGTCACAGCGGTTCTTGAAGTGCATCCACCTGGTATTCCTATGGGCCTGGTGATACAACCCATTTTCCGATATCCCAGCGACCTACATCTGGCTGAACGCATAAGCTAACGCTGGTGCCCCTGCGACAATCAGACCTTCTCGATAATGATTGGGGCCTGTCACAGGCAGGAGGGCGCCACAGTTGACCCATTTGGCTTTCTGTGCAGCAACAAGAAGATGCTTTGTTTAGGATACACTTATTCTTAATTCATTGGTAAGAAAATGATACGTCCAAGGATTCGAACTAATGTAGATCGTATCGGCTATTCCTTTGAAGATATTGAACAGATTACCGGCACTATTGAGATTGAATTGTCTTCTAAGAAATTAACAGCCCCGAAAACATGTCCCCATGGGAGAATTGTCATCCCGAATAGACTTTCATTCTTCTTTCGGATTGATCCCGACGCCAATGATATGGAGATCAATTTAGGTGTCAAGCTTGGCGAGCCTCTGATATCGAAGAAGGCTTATAGTTTCAGCGGAGATGACGTTGCTTCTACCAATGAATTAACTGTTTTGATTGACAAAGGGAAAATCGTCGAAGCCATTCTAAATGGCAACAAGCTAGCCGACATCACTCCATATTCGTGGGAACATAAAATAAACCACTTCGAGACGCATAAGAAGATACTTGAGGACATCCTCGGGGCTGAATGGTTCACTTTGGATGTCCAACATAAAGAGCGACACCCAGCCTACATAAGATGGGCGTTATGTAATGATATTTTGAAGCGCGGTCTTGAATACCCTGACCATGTACGATTCCTTCCGGAGATCACCGCTATGATCTTAGAAAACCATGCTCTTCTATTGTGCAGCCATGGTGATGCAGATAAGAATATATTCGGAAGTCTTACTAATTATGGGGCTGCCAGTGTCATAATAAGAATCCAATCAGAGATAGTTGATTCGGACAAGTTTGGGGATTTGCTTCTTGAGCTAACCTATGCGGCCTGGCATATTTCGAGGGGACACAATGTGAAACCCACCGACGAACAAGGGACGGCTGATTTTGAAATACTAATTCCTGGGCATGATTTCCCTGTATATACCGACTGCAAGAGAATCAAAAGGGATACCAGTGATACCCGGTTTGGTGACGTCATAAAAAAGGCTAACAAGCAAATCGAGACGTCAAGCAAAGGTAAAGATTGTTTTGGGCTAGTCGCCATTGATATTTCGAGTAGAATTAAGCCACCGGAAAGACTAACGGACGAATTCCCTGCTGAGGTTCAACGCGTATCCGCTATGATTCAGAGTATATTAAAACGGCACTATACATCCGTTAGCGCAGTTATGCTATTCTGGAATGAGTTCAGCATGTTGGGTAGTCCTCCAGAAGAATCAAAATCAAAAGTTACTTTGCGAAGACGTACTCATCTTATCAGGCATGTACACCCAAGCAAGACGTTGCCCGATTCATCGATCCTTTCACAAACTGCCAATACGGTCGAGTTCAATATCTACTGGCAGAAGCGACGAACTGAATTCCTTACCTAGGGTATAGCCAGTAGTTGGCGAATTGATTACGCTTACTGGAACTTTCCTTGTGATGTCACTTTATGACGTATTGTGACTTCCAAGACGGTGGCTTACATAGACTTAACAAGATCCCGTACGCAGTGTTATAGTAATCTCGATATATTAACAACTTGTAGACCGTTGCGCAGATAGGAATCGCAGCATGACATCAGACCGAACCACAAATGAAATGGAATTCCAGGGAAATGTAGTCTCGTGGATTAA
>CAZHQV010000018.1:0-22514 GCA_964534285.1 uncultured Dehalococcoidales bacterium | reverse complement strand
CATGGAAATAGCGCCTTTCTCAACTGCCACAATTGCTTCCTTTCCAGGCCCGTCTAGACATTCGGGTTGGGCATCTGTCAGTGCCCTGTTAAGGCGTCGATTGCAAGCCAAAGCGACGAATATAACATGTGGCCCAAAACAATACAACGACCAAAGGATGTATTTTTGGTTGACGTTCAGCGAGAATGTCACCCTCTATCGATAAGAGTATGCGAGGGCTTTGCCAGGGATGGGTTGGATGAGGGTTGGCGCCATGAGTATCTTTTGGCTCCAAGGTTTTCTGGGTTCCGATCCCGCGGCTCAGACCGCGAGGAGCTCTTGTTTCGCGGCTGGCATGTGCCAATGCTACGGCATCCTCCTGGCCCAAGGAATCCCGGGAGCAAACGGAACCCTTTATCATCCCGCCACAGCGGATCTATCCGCTCGCACACGTTGGGCGGACATAGCGGTGGTTTCGGCAAACAGGGCAGAGTCTGTCACCGCTCACATGGTAAGGGATGGCACGATGGCTATAGACTCCAGTGCCAGCTACGGAGAAGACCCTCTTGCAAGACGCGTCGGAGGCTAGTAGGCAATTTGGACCTTGGTGCTATTAAGGAGAAGATCAGGCGATTACGCCAGTCCCCGGCGAAGTTTGGCCGCATGACCGTTACTATGCCGCTGGTCAACACCGTGACGGCAGCACAAAGGCGAGTGGCTGCCCAGAGCTCGGAGAAGCTTAGAAATTCTATGAAATCGCTTGATTTCTTCATTGACCTTAAATATAATTAAGCGTTTGTCAAATGAAGATCGCCATTAGCGGCAAGGGAGGGGTAGGTAAGACGATGCTAGCATCCCTCCTTTCTGTGGTGTTCGCTGAATCCGGTTATTCTGTCCTCGCAATAGATGCCGACCCCAATATCAACCTAGCAGCTGCATTTGGCCTTCCTGATTCTGAGAAGCTAATACCGATATCCAGGATGGATGACCTCATTGAGGAGAGGACTGGAGCAAGACCTGGCCAAATGGCGCCGTATTTCAAGTTGAATCCCAAAGTTGACGATTTGCCGGAGAAGTGCTCTCTAGAATACGACGGAATCAAGATAATGGTTATGGGGCCGGTTAAGGCAGCCGGCGCTGGTTGCTACTGTCCCGAAGGCGCTCTGCTTCAAGCCTTGGTGTCCCATTTGCTCCTTGAAGCAAATCAAGTGGTTATTCTGGACATGGAGGCTGGAATAGAGCACTTAACACGAGGAACAGCGAAGGGAGTGGACGAGCTGATTATAGTGGTAGAACCGAGTATGAGAAGCGTCTCAACAGGCCGCAGGGTAAGAGATTTGGCCCTTGAGATAGGTCTGGAAAACATTGGGGTGGTAGCCAATAAGATTCGGAGTGAGAGAGAAAAGGACTTCATTGTCGCCCAGATGGCGGATTTCGAGGTTCTTGGGTTCATTCCGTACGATGAAGCAATAGTAGAAGCTGATCTTGCGGGCCTTCCCCTGGTCAATTCGAGTGCCACGGTCATGGCCGAGGTGAGAAGTATTGCTGCTCGACTTGAGAAATCGAAGTAATTGGGCGGGTGTGCCTAGGAAACACTGGAGGCCGTTGAAAAATAGCGTTGGCCTTTTGGCAAGAAGTGAAGCCAACTGCGGGAGCTTGAATGGGGGTGAAGATTGCCGGCAACAGTTGGGCTGAATTCAGGATTGAAGCTGAGGCGAAATTGAACCACCCCTTTCATGCACCGACGTAAGTAGTCACGTCTGAGGCAAAGGAGAAACAGCAACAAGGGAGGTAAAAGAGATATGGGAGCCAAAATCATCAGCGGAACCGAGGTAGCGGCGGAAATTCGCCTGGAACTGAAAGAGAGGGTGAAGAAACTAAAGGAGAAGGGTATAACCCCGGCACTGGCTGTGGTACTAGTAGGAGAGGACCCGGCATCTGTCTCCTATGTTACTGCCAAGGGCAAAGGTGCTGAGGAAATAGGCATGTACGAGGAGACAATTCGCCTGCCGGCAGATGCTGCAGAGGAAGAGGTTACAAAGACGGTTGACAAGCTTAATCAAGATCCGAAATTCCATGGCATCTTGGTGCAGCTTCCTTTGCCTAAACATGTCAGCACAGATAAGGTGATTAATTATATCTCTCCAGAAAAAGATGTGGATGCCTTTCATCCAGTAAATGTGGGCAAGCTGCTTAGAGGTGAGCCTTGCCCCATGCCTTGTACTCCTCACGGAGTTCAAGAATTGCTGGTCAGGGCTGGCTATGATCCCGGTGGCAAATATGTAGTTATATGTGGGCGGAGCAACATTGTCGGTAAGCCTCTGGCAGCTATCCTGATACAGAAGAAGAAAGGCGCCAACGCGACAGTCACGATATGCCATACCGGGACTAAAGACATGGCCTCATTCTCAAGACAGGCTGATATTGTGGTGGCAGCGATGGGCAGTCCCAAGGCAATAACCGCTGACATGGTCAAAGATGGCGCAGTCGTTATTGATGTTGGTGTCAATCGTGTGGAAGACAAGACTAGAGAGAAGGGTTTTCGGCTAGTTGGTGATACCGATTTCGAAGCGATCAAGGAAAAGGCAGAGGCGATAACGCCGGTTCCCGGTGGCGTTGGTCCGATGACAGTTACCATGCTATTGGTGAACACGGTGGAGGCAGCGGAAAGAAAAGCAGGCATAATTAGCTAGAAAGGAGGCAGCCTTCGCAGAAACAGCCTATAGTCTTTCGCCTTAATCAAAGCCGGCGCAGGCAAAAGAATAACAGAATCTAGTAAGGAGGTTAATATGCCGTACGATCCTACAAAAATGGCGGACTGGCAGATTTCAGAAGCGGCGGAAGCAAACATGCCAACCCCCGATGGTTGGCGGGAAAGACTGAACCTGCAAAAGGATGAGATCATCCCTCAGGGGAGACTATGCAGGCTCGATTTCCTGAAAATCATCGAGCGCCTCAAGGATAAACCAGATGGCAAATACATTGAGGTAACTGCCATAACTCCCACACCCCTGGGTGAAGGTAAGACGACGACCACGATGGGCATCCTGGAAGGTATGGGCAAGCGGGGCAAGAATGTGGGTGGCTGTATACGCCAGCCCTCGGGTGGTCCAACCATGAATATCAAGGGAACCGCTGCTGGCGGTGGCAATGCTCTGCTCATTCCCATGACCGAATTCTCCATGGGGCTTACGGGCGACATCAACGACATAATGAATGCTCATAACTTGGCTATGGTAGCGCTTACCTCCAGAATGCAGCACGAGCGCAATTACGATGACAACGAACTAGGCCAGCGCAGCCGGATGCGCCGCTTGAACATCGACCCTACCAGAGTGGAGATGGGCTGGGTGATGGACTTCTGCGCCCAGACCCTCAGGAACATCTCCGTAGGCAGGGGCGGCCGCATGGACGGCTTCATGATGGAGTCCAAATTCGGTATCGCCGTGAGTTCCGAACTCATGGCCATGCTCTCCATTGTCAGGGACCTGGCAGACCTGCGCGAAAGAATGGATAACATTACACTCGCCTTTGACAGGGAAGGCAAGATTGTCACCACTCGCGACCTGGAGGTGGGGGGCGCCATGACCGCCTGGATGCGCAATACCATCAACCCCACCCTGTGCTGCACCGTAGAGTATCAGCCCTGCATGGTGCATGCTGGCCCCTTTGCCAACATCGCTGTGGGCCAGTCCTCCATCATCGCCGACCGTATCGGACTGAAGATGTTTGACTACCATGTGACGGAGAGCGGGTTCGCTGCAGACATCGGTTTTGAAAAGTTCTGGAATGTCAAGTGTCGCAACAGCGGTCTCAAACCACATGTGTCGGTACTCACCACCACCATCAGGGCATTGAAGATGCACGGCGGCGGGCCTAAGGTGGTAGCTGGTCTGCCCCTACCCGATTCCTATACAAAGGAGGACCTGGGGCTGTTGGAGAAAGGCATTTCTAACATGCTGCACCACATCAACACCATCAGGACATCAGGCATCAATCCGGTGGTATGCATCAATGCCTTCTATACCGACACCAAGGAGGAGATCGCCATGGTGCGAAAGGCAGCCGAGGGGGCTGGGGCGCGCTGTGCCGTGTCTACCCACTGGGCTAATGGTGGCGATGGTGCCCTCGAGCTGGCTGATACAGTCATGGAAGCCTGCGAAGCTAAGAGCGATTTCGAGTTTCTGTATCCCTTGGAAATGAAGCTGCGGGAGCGGGTTGACAAGATCGCCAAGGTAGTCTACGGAGCCGATGGAGTGTCCTGGACCCCTGATGCCGAGGCCAAGGCTAAGATGCTTGAGAAGGATCCCAAATATGACGATTACGCCACCATGATGGTGAAGACCCACTTGAGCTTGACTCACGACCCGGCGGTCAAAGGCGTTCCCAAAGGATGGACCCTCCCAATTCGCGACGTGCTGATCTATTCCGGGGCCAAATTCCTCTGCCCCTGCGCCGGAACCATCAGCCTCATGCCAGGAACGAGCTCCGATCCAGCCTTCCGGAAGGTAGATATTGATACTAAGACCGGGAAGGTACAGGGACTCTTCTAAAGGGTGCTAGGCTCAACTTGAGACGGCAGACTTCCACGCTATGGTCGTTGCTTTGTTAGTAGAAGCTCCTGTGAGCGTCTCCGTAACCATCAATGGCAAAGAAATAAGAGCTGTTGCGGGTGACAAGATATTGTGGGCCGCCCTAGACAATGGTATCTACATACCCAACCTTTGCGCCATCCGGGAGAGGGATGAGCCTTTTGCCTCTTGTCGCCTTTGCTTTGTCGAGGTGGACGGCATAGATATGCCGGTCCCTGCTTGCACCACCCCAGTAAGGGAGGGCATGGTAGTCAACACCAAGGGGCCAAAGGCACTGAGGCTAAGCCGTACTGCATTCGAGTTGCTTCTGTCCAACCATCCCGTAGATTGCGCCCACTGCGCCAGGAACGGCTCTTGTGAGCTCCAGAGGATCGCCAAGCACCTCGGCATAAGGCTCAAGAGCATAAGATTCAGAAAAAACCTTCGCAACCTACCCATTGATTCCAGCAGCCCCTTATTTGTTTACGACCCCAACAAGTGCGTGCTCTGTGGCAAATGTGTTTGGGTCTGCCAGGAGCAGCTGGGGATAGGAGCAATCGGCTTCGCTCACCGCGGTTTTCGGCGGGTGGTCACCACCTTTGGAGACAAGCCCATTGGCGAATCGGCCTGCCAGCGCTGCGGTGCATGCGTTGATGCCTGCCCGGTTGGTGCCTTGTCCTTCAAGGAGGAAGTTTGACGTCTAGATTGCTTTGTACTATACTATTGCGATTTTGTTTGAACAACGGAGGTGGGTATGATTATCATCGGTGAGAGCATACACGTCATAGCCAGAGCAGTAAATGAAGCCATAAAAGCTCGAGACGCCAAGGTAATTCAGGATCTGGCTAGAGCTCAAGGCGAGGTTGGGGCTGACTATATAGACTTGAACGTTGGCTTCTTAAGAAAAGACACCGAGGAAACGATGCAATGGATAGTGAGCACGGCTCAAGAAGCTACCGATCTGCCCCTGTCCCTGGATACTATGAACCCCGTGGCTATGGAGGTGGGGCTCAAGATCTGTAAGAGAAGGCCTTTGATTAACTCCGCCTCGGGTAAGACGGATTCGAAGGAACAAATGCTTCCCTTGGCCAAGAAATATGACTGCGATGTGGTAATCTCAGTGATCAACGATAAAGGTATGCCTGCAGAAGGTGATTCAAAGCTGGACAGCATTATGGATACAGTTGCCTACGCCAATGACATTGGGATTCCAAACGACAGGATCTGGGCTGATCCCATAGTCCTACCTGTGAGTACCGCCGGCGAAGGGCAGAAGAATGCTCTGGCGACATATGAGTTCATACAGATGCTTCCTGAAGCTTTGCCGGATATCAAATCGGTGGTAGGTCTTTCCAACATATCCAACGGGGTACCGATGGAACTCAGACCCCTACTCAACCGCACCTATCAGATGATGCTACAAAAATATGGGCTTTACTCCTCAATCGTGGATGTCTTGGATGAGGATATGGTGAGCATGGTCAGAGGTGGGATGCAGAACATTGTCGACCTTATCTATAGAACCATGGACGGAGAAGATATAGACCTCTCTTCTTTGTCGCAAGAAGAAATCAACTATGTGAAGACAGCCAAGGTTCTGATGGGGGAAACCCTCTATTCCGATGCTTGGCTTGAAAGCTAAGGAGGTACAGAATGGAGTATAGAGCGCCGGTTGAGTCTTATTCTGGAGTGGTTAGGGAAGAGATAATTGGGAAAGGAGAGAAAGCCTTGAAAATTGGAGGCGAGAACATCCTTCCCTTCCATTTTTTTGATGAGGGCTCACTGCCCAACCCACCAGCCTTTGCCTTGGAGGTTGTCGACATGAAACCTGAAGGCTGGCCAGAGCACCTGGTTGAACCATTCAAGGATGTGATATCTGATCCGGTGAAATGGGCCAAGAAATGTGAAGACCTTGGTGCGGATGCAGTGTTCCTTCGTCTCACCAGCACTGATCCTGCGGTGAAGGATAGCCCTGCAGATGAAGCAGCAGCCCTGACAAAAAGGGTTGCTCAATCAATAAGCATCCCGCTCATTGTCTATGGCTCCGGGGATGATAGCAAAGATGCTGAAGTCCTTCCCAAGGTTGCCGAGGTATGTGATGGGATGAACCTTCTCATAGGCCCGGTGCATAAGGAGAACTATGAAGTTGTGGGCCGCGCAATTCTGGATCACGGGCATAAGGCCAGCGCCGAATCTCCTTTGGACATCAACTTGCTCAAAGAGTTGAATGTGAAATTAGGTCACTTCCTTCCTCCTGACAGGATTGTGATTGATCCAGAATCTGCCGCAGTGGGCTATGGCATGGAATATAGCTTTTCTCTAATGGAAAGAGTGAAGCAGCTCGGCGTGATTGTTAAGGACAGTATGACGCAGATGCCCATAATCGCTGATTTGGGAAAGGAGTGCTGGAAGACCAAACAAGCCATGGAAAACAGAGAGCAGGGACTGCTATGGGAGGGAATCACAGCCCTTTCCCTTGTTTTGGCTGGGGCAAACATTCTCGTCTTGAGGCACCCTGACAATATAGAGCTAGTAAAAGAAACAATTGGAGGCGAAGTATGGCAGAAGTAAAAGAGATCACAAGAAAACTGGAAGAGATTCGAGAGCTGATAAGAGCGGAGACCCCCTGGGAGCCAGTTGGCCCTACTCCAATGCCAGAAATCGCAGACCTCAGGGCCTGGGATATGAGGCTCCTGAAGACCTATAAGCCCTGGTATGCTCCATTCTGCGATTTGTGCTGTCTTTGCACCTATGGTAAGTGCGACCTCAGCCAGGGGAAAAGGGGAGCTTGTGGGCTGAATATAGAGACTCAGCAGGGAAGGCTCATTCTTCTTGCCTGCTTGATGGGATGTTCCGCTCATGCCGCTCATGGCGGCCATATCCTGGAGCATTTGATTGAGAAGCATGGTCCCGATAAGAGAATCGACTTGGGACCATTCGTTGAGCTTGAGGCCCCAAACATAAGGACAGTCACCGGACTGAAGCCCGAGACCCTGGGCGACCTTAAGAAGGTCATAGAGTACGTATATAAGGAGATCGCCCATCTTCTTGATTCCACACATACCGGGCAGGAAGGAAGCTATCTGGATTACGAATCGAAAGCGCTGCATGCCAGCATGCTTGACCATGTGGGGATGGAAGTGGCCGATATTGCCCAGATTGTAGGATTTGGTTATCCTACCTCTGTTGCCGACACGCCACTTGTTGACATGGGATGGGGCTCGATAGACAAATCTAAGCCCGTAATCTTGCTAGTTGGGCATAATCCAGCTACTTCATGTACCCTCATTGATTACCTACGCGAGAATGACCTCTATGATAAGATTGAGGTAGGTGGCATTTGTTGTACCGCTCTGGAGACAACAAGGTATTCCGATAGGGCAAAGGTCGTAGGTCCTCTTTCCAGGCAACTCTTCTTCGTCAGGACAGGCATTCCTGATGTAATAATGACAGATGAGCAATGCATCAGGACTGATATGCCCATAGAGGCAGACAAGGTTGACTCGCGGGTTATCGCCTGTCTGGACAAGGCAATGTACGGGCTTGAGGATGCCACCGACTGGGAGACCGAAGAGATAGTGAAACAGATGGTGGAGGATAAGAAGCATTTCGCTATCCTTGACCCGCACAAGGCGGCTGAGGTAGCGGCCAAAGTTGCCCTGGCAATTGCTCCGAAAAGGAGGAAGGAGTGGATAAGCGAAGAGGAGGCTAGGGAGCTTGCGGCAAAATGCACTCTGTGTGGCATGTGTGAGAGAGTTTGCCCCAATCTGCTTGGGATTGGAAAGGCAATGAAGGATATCTCTGAAGGGAAATACGATGAGCCACAGAAGCTATTTAACAAGTGTATTGGCTGCGGCAAGTGCGATCAGGAGTGCCCGCAACGTATTCCTATCCTTAGGGTGATGCAGGTAGTGGCAAGTAAAGAGACCTGGAAGATAAGGGCTGGGCGTGGTGCGATTATGGACACCGAGATAAGGAATGTCGGAGCACCCATAACGTTAGGCACGATCCCCGGAGTTCTTGCCTTCGTAGGCTGCTCCAACTACCCCGATATAGAGGATATCGCTGACATGGTGGATGAGTTTGCTCGAAGAAAATATATCGTGGTTCTCACAGGCTGTGCTGCTATGGTTGCTGGCATGAAGAAGGATAAGGATGGCAAAACTGTCTATGAGAAATATCCTCCTGATTTCGACGCTGGTGGTGTAGTAAATGTTGGCTCTTGCGTATCTAATGCCCACATTACTGGAGCGGCGATAAAGATAGCCAATATCTTTGCCGCCCTCCCTTTGAGAGCAAATTATGAGGTGATGGCCGATTATGTTCTTAATCGCGTAGGCGCCTGTGGGGTAGCTTGGGGGGCAATGTCTCAAAAAGCAGCCTCCATTGGCACTGGGTGTAATAGGCTAGGTATTCCTGTGCTCCTGGGTCCTCATTCCGCCAAATATAGAAGGCTTTTCCTCTCAAGAAAAGAGGAAGACGATTGGAGCGTTATGGATGCCAGGAAGAGGGAAATTGTCGATAGCGGAGAGCCTTCCCCTGAACACCTAGCCTATGTATGCGAGACGAAGGAAGAAGCTATGGTGACCATCCCCAAGCTGTGCATAAGGAAGAACGATACTCCACAGGGAAGAGGGATAAAGCTCAATCATTATATTTCTTTGTATAAGAAATATATGGGAGGTGGTCTTCCTGAAGACCTTCACCTCTTTATTCGCAGAGATCCCGATATCCCTTTGGTCTATAAGAAAGAGGTAAGGGAATACTTGAAGGAAATTGGCTGGCAACCCAAGGAACCCGTAGGCCTCCCCACCTTTATCGGGACTTATCCCAGCAAGGTTCCTCTGGATGCAGTGATACATTAGGCGATGAAGATGAATGGCTCACAAGAACTGATAACCACAGTAGAGGAATTCTAGAAGGAGGGAAAAATGGCAGAGATACCGTTTCACCGGGTAAATGTCATGACCGGGATAAAGGCAGCCAGGATAATACAGGATGCTTCGCAGTATGCCGACTTCGTTCAGAAGGCAAAGAGACCCCTATTAGTACTTGGTCCCTTGCTATCTGAATGGTCGCTTGACGGAAAACTCCTCATTGACTACGCCCTGGAGATAGCCAAGGCCTCCAATATACCTATATGTGCTACGGAAACACTTAAGCGGAAGATGGTGGAACTTGGGACAAAGCCTGATAGCATTTATGATGCCGTGGAGATAGTAAATGCCCTTAAGGATCCCGATTGGCAGGGGGTTAGAAAAGAGGGAAACCACGACCTGGTGTTGTTTTTTGGCATAAGGAGTGATCTTGAAGAGCAATGCCTTTCTGTTCTGAAGCATTTTGCCTTTTCGCATTTGAAGACCATGACCCTGGACAAATACTACTTCCCTAATGCCAACTATTCCCTTCCTAATTTCAGGAAGGACAATCAGTGGAAGGCTTTCCTGGAAGGCCTGATAGCCGATCTGAAGAAAGGAGGTTAAAGAATGGAGTTTCATGTAGATATCGGACCACAGTATGAAGGAGAGGTGGTAAGAAAGGAAGACCTTTACATCGAGTTCGGGGGACCGAAGGTAGCTCATAAGTTTGAGCTCGCAACCCTAAAGAGCCCTGAGGAAATTGAGGATGGGAAGGTGGAGCTTATCGGCCCTGACATAAGTGAATTGCAGCCTTACGACGACGCCACCGGGACCGGTGGGAGTTACCCTATCGCCGTCCTGGTCGATGTTGCTGGAGCGGAACTGGATAAGGATGCTGAAGCAATCATTGAGAGAAGGATCCACATGTTCACCAATTATACCGAGGGTTGGTATCACATGAATCAGCGCCAAGATACCTGGATGAGGATGAACAAGGACTGCGCCGCCAAAGGCTTCAATTCGTTGAAGGAACTTGGGGAGATCTACAACTTTCTATATACCTCGGAAATGCCAATTATTGAAAAGATTCAAACCACCATTATCACTGATGAAGCGAAAGTGGCGGAGCTTCGACCACAAGCCCTAGAGGTCTACCATACCAGGGATGAAAGGGCGAGAACCTTACGGGACGAGGATGTAGACACGTTCTATGGCTGCGTTCTGTGTCAAAGCTTTGCTCCGACCCATATCTCTATAATAACCCCCGATAGAATTGCCAATTGTGGAGCGATAAACTGGTTTGACGGCAGAGCTGCCTCTAAGATCGACCCCGAGGGGCCGATATTTGCCATACCAAAAGGCGAACTCGTAGACCCCGTAAAAGGGGAATATACGGGGGCGAATCAGGTAGAGTATGAAAGGTCCCTAGGGACTTATGACCGAGTTTACCTGTACAGCGCCTTCGAGCATCCCCACACCTCCTGCGGCTGTTTCGAGGCCATCGTTTTCTACATACCTGAGGCAGATGGCTTTGGAGTCGTGCACAGGGACTACAAGGGGCCAACCGTAATCGGAGAGACCTTTTCTCACATGGCTGGTGACACCTCTGGGGGAAGGCAAGTAGAAGGAAGATTGGGAACAGGTCTGGAGCAGATGAGATCACCGAAGTTCATCCAGGCAGATGGAGGGAGAAAAAGGATAGTGTGGCTGCCCAAGGAGATAAAGGAGAGATATAGGGAAGCTTTTGAAGAAGACGGGGTATATGACAAAATCCCGACGGAAGAAGATGTCAGCAACACAGATGAGCTTCTGGAATTCCTCGAGAAAGCAGGACATCCCTGGATAGCAGGAGAGGTTGAGCTTCCCGGATAAGCGCATAGCCCCTCTCCCTTGATGGGAGAAGGTGGGGCCGGAACGAAAGCTACTTGGGATTCAGTAACAGAGCAGGATTTAAGTTGCTAGGAGGTTCGTTATGCCGATTAGTGGATCTGAAATAGTGAAGATGCTTCCCAAGACGAAAGGATGCAAGGACTGCGGCTTCCCTACTTGTTTTGCCTTCGCCATGAAGCTAGCCTCAGGCGGAGCTACTGTGGACCAGTGTCCTCATCTCTCTGAGGAGACAAAAGCCCAACTAGTGGAGCTTCTTGCTCCACCTATGAGGCTTGTCACCATAGGCGCAGGGGAAAACAAGCTGGAGATTGGGAATGAAGAGGTGCAATACAGACATGAGAAGACCTATTACCACCCGCCGGGAATTGCTCTCCTCATCTCCGACAAAGAGAGCGACGATAGAATTCGGGAGAAGATAAGTAAAATAAACGAACTGGAGTTCCTCTGGATAGGGCTAACCCTTAAGGCGGATCTCTTAGCGCTTCACTTTGAATCCGGGAATAAGGACAAATTTCTTGCTCTGGTCAACAAAGCTTACAATGAGAGTAGCGCACCCATGATCTTGATTTCGGAGGACACAGACGCACTGTTCTCCGCCAGGGATATTTGCGCTGATAGAAATCCCCTCCTTTATCCCATAACAAAGGAAAATGTGGAGGAAGCAATACCAAAGATTAAGGAAAAACCCACCCCCGTAGGAATTAGAGCAGAAAATGTGGATTCACTGGTCCCTCTAAGTATCAAGCTAAAGGAAGCCGGCATTGAGGATGTAGTTCTGGATCCAGGTTCCAAGAACTTGATGGAGGGCGTAAGAGACCAGACTTTCATCAGAAGGGCTACTTTGAAGGGGGGATTCAGGCCCCTGGGCTATCCCACAATAGCCTTTCCTTGCTTCATCGCTAAAGATGGGCTGAAGGAGGCTATGGCTGCCTCCGCCTTCATAAACAAATTCACCGCCATAATTGTGCTTTCCGATTTCCAACCGCGCTCCTTACTTCCTACGCTAATTGAAAGGCTTAATATCTATACAGACCCTCGCTTCCCTATGGCTGTAGAGGAGAAATACTATGAGGTATTGCAGCCTGATGAATACTCTCCAGTTCTTGTGACGTCAAACTGGGCTTTGACTTACTTCCTCGTCTCATCGGCGACTGAGGCTACCAAGGTTCCCGCCTACCTTTGCGTGAAGGATGCGGAGGGTCTTGGTGTCCTTACCGGCTGGGCAGCAGGAAAGTTCGGCGGCGCTGACGTTGGTGCGTTCATCAAGAAGTCTGGAGTCGCGGATAGGGTGAAACACAGGAAACTGATTATCCCAGGCAAAGTGGCCCGAATCAAAGGCGAGCTTGAAGATGCTCTGGATCTTAAGTGGGAGATCATCGTTGGCCCCAAGGAAACAACAGGGCTGGGAGCTTTCCTTCCCCCATTCGCTGCGCAGTTAAGGAAATGAAAGTAGGTGCAGGCGAAGCAAGAAGATCAGTTAACTGAGCGACTGATACAGCTTTTTTCGTCATACAGCAGCGACAGGAGAAACGTAATCGCCTTACTGCAGGAAGTCCAGAAAGAATTCAGCTATCTTCCCAAGGAAGCGATGCAGGGTATTGCCCATTTCCTTGAGGTTCCTGAAGTGGAGGTGTACGGAGTCGCTACCTTTTACAACCAGTTTCGCCTTGCTCCATTGGGAAAGCACCACGTCCGCGTTTGTATGGGAACGGCGTGTCACCTAGCAGGGGGCAAGCTCGTCTTGCAAGCTCTAGAGAGAGAGCTTGACATCAAGGTGGGAGAGACCGCAAGGAATAAGGAGTTCAGCTTAGAGCGAGTCGCTTGCGTTGGCTGCTGCATGCTGGCTCCGGTGGTACTTATAGGGGAAGATGTTCACCCCAAGATGACGCCGTTCAAAGTGGAGGAGGCTTTAATACCCTACAGGCACGAAGCCTAACCAAAGAGCTCAATAAGCGAGCAGCCTTCAGGCGAAAGTCACGCGCAGAACACATGTCTAATGACATTCGAAGAGATTGCAGATCGAGCAAAAGCAGAATGGGAAGATCTTCGAAGCAATACTTATGTCTCGATTGGCGGAGCCACTTGCGGTAGAGCAGCCGGTGCTCTGGCCACTCTTGGAGCTTTCGAAAAAGAGCTATCCCGGCGGAATATTGATGCTAGGGTGATTCAGGTTGGTTGTATGGGGCTGTGCTACGGTGAGCCTCTGGTTACCATATCCAAACCCGATTCCTTCCATGTTGTATACCATAACGTAACTCCAGAACTCGTTCCCCGCCTCGTGGAAGGCTACGTTATGAGGGATGACCCTTGCCTCGAACTCGCCTTAGGCACGCTTGAGGGAGGGGAAGAAGAAGCCCCCTACATACCAGAGCTTGCCAGATGCGAACATGAAATTCGCCTTGTATTGCACCGCTGTGGCTACATCGACCCTGGGAACATTAATCACTACATCGCCAATGGTGGATACGCTGCCTTAAATAGGGCCTTGACGATGCAACCTGAGGAGGTAATTGAGGAAGTAAAGAGAGCAGGACTCCGAGGTCGAGGTGGCGCTGGATTCCCCACCGGGCAGAAGTGGGAGTTCTGCCGCAACGCTGCAGGAGAACCAAAGTATGTGGTGTGCAATGGTGATGAGGGAGACCCTGGAGCCTTTATGGACCGAGTTGTTCTGGAGAGTGACCCCCACCAGACTATAGAAGGGATGATCATTGCCGCTTACGCCGTGGGCAGCCACCAGGGTTATATCTATGTTCGTGCCGAATATCCTCTGGCCATTGAGCGCGTGAAGACTGCCCTCAAGCAGGCAGAGGAAATAGGTTTCCTGGGAAAAAATATCCTGGGCAGCGGCTTTGATTTTCGTATTGAGATAGCAAAGGGCGCAGGCGCTTTTGTCGCAGGGGAAGAAACGGCGCTGATGGCAGCTGTCGAGGGGAAGATGAGCACACCTAGACCCAGGCCGCCCTATCCAGCTCAAGCGGGACTGTGGGGTAAACCAACCTTGCTAAATAACGTCAAGACTTTCGCTAATATCCATTTAGTCATCCAACGGGGAGCCGAGTGGTTTTCCTCCATCGGGACTGAGGGAAGCAAGGGAACAGCAGTTTTCACTCTGGCAGGCAAGATTAACGATAAAGGACTGGCTGAAGTGCCTATGGGAACAACATTACGTGAGCTTCTCCACGACATCGGGGGCGGAATACCTGGAGATAAAGCATTCAAAGCAGTGCAAATTGGCGGTCCCTCCGGAGGCTGCCTGCCTGAGAGCCTCCTCGATACCCCTATCGATTATGACTATCTTCGTGAGGCAGGGTCAATGATGGGCTCTGGCGGACTAATCGTAATGGACGAGAACAATTGCATAGTTGATGCGGCACGCTTTTTCCTGGATTTCACCACAAGGGAGTCCTGCGGCAAGTGCACCATGTGCCGCCTGGGAACGCTCCAAATGCTTCAGATTCTTGAAGACATTGTAGCCGGCAAAGCTAACATCGAAGACCTTGACCTGCTTCTCGAGTTGGCTGAAGATGTCAAGTCAGGATCGCTTTGCGCCCTGGGAGGAACAGCCCCCAACCCTGTCCTCACCACCTTGCGCTATTTCCGGGACGAGTATGAAGCCCACATCCTGGAAAAGCGCTGCCCGGCGAAAGTATGTAGTGATCTGACCGCATACTACATCATTCCGGACAAGTGTGAGAGAAGCTGTGAGCACTGTGTGCTTGTCTGCCCCACTGAAGCGATAAAAGGGGGAAAGGGCGAGGTAAAGGCTATCGAACAGGAGAAATGTATCAATTGTGGTACATGTTTAGAGGTCTGCCCTCCCGAGTATGACGCAGTAGCAAAAGTTTCGCCAATCAGCTTACTCCCGCCGGAGGATTTTGCTGCAAAGGAAAGAGCAGTGGTCAAGGCTATGGAAGAGGGTGAGGGCTAGGTGGCTCACACAATTGTCTGTACAGGAAGGGGAGGAGTGGGCAAATCAACCTTCGTTGCCCTAATTGTTAAATACCTGAAGCCCCCTTCATTGCTTATTGATCTCGATCCTGACCTCAGTCTGGCCGACATGCTTGGAGTGGATTTGCGCAAGGAAGGCAAAAGGACCGTGTGCGAAGCGCTTTACGACGTTATTGAAAAGAGAAAAAACAATGTAAGTCCCTCAATCACCACGCATGAACTAATGGAATCTCTCCTATGGAGCGATTGCTTGTACGAGCATGTGAGTTTCGACCTCATCACTCTGGGAACAAAGTATACCGAGGGCTGCCTCTGCGCCGCGGACAATCTGCTCAGGAAAAGCATTCCCAAGCTAGCGAAGAACTATACCAATGTGGTAGTAGATTCCCCAGCCGGGGTGGAGCATCTGAATCGGAACATAGTATCAAACGTAAATGATCTGTTTGTTATATGCGACCCTTCTGACAAAGCCCTAAAGCACATAGGAAGGATCAAACGAATTATTGAGGAAGTGGGAATCAAGTACACTCACTTCTACCTAGTGGCAAACCATGAATTCGACGAACAGGCCGAGGCCTACCTACGAAATACCGGTGAAGTCTACCTAGGCAAAGTAGAGTACGACTCTAAGGTGGAGCAATACAACTTGAATGGTGAATCTCTTCTGATGTTGCCACAGGATTCACCTGCGTCCCTGTCTGCAAAAGCGATTCTCGCGAAGGCCGGTTATCAACTTAGATCTTGATTCCTCAAGGAAGGAGAAATGAGCAGGAAGAATAGCAGATTTGTACCGATGGGAAACCGAAATTCGGGAGTCACGTCGCATTTCGTGAGCATTTTATCGCCGCGTGCCGGACACTGAATATGGCGCTAGACACTGCAAGAGATCGTGTCTCCCAGAACGCGACAGTGATTACGTGTTCCGGATCCAGCGGCTACAAGAATATGGGGGACATAAGAAATCAAGAACGAGGCCGGCAAGACGTTTCCAACACGGTTTCTTTGTATCTGCCGAAGCAATTATGTCAGATGTTATGAGCCAACGGGATAGACTGGCGCGAAATGGCCCAGCGAGGATTCCAGAGTTCTCTGACTCGATGAAGACTCCAGTAGCAGGGCGAAAGGGCTCTCTGAACCGATCCAAGAACCCTTCTCCGGAGCAGATCCAGCCTTAGGAAGCAGAACAGTATGGGCAGAATAATTGTTGCTACAGGGAGAGGAGGAGTAGGAAAATCAACCTTTGTAGCTCTGGCTATCCGGTATTTGAAGCCCCCGAAGCTGCTCATAGACCTGGACCCTGACGAGAGCCTAGCTGACATGCTGGGAATAGACTTGAGCCAAAAGGGGACAAAGAACATTTCGACCGCACTTTACGAAATCATACAAGAGAACAAAGGAGCCGGGCGGACAGGTTACGATTTGCTATCCAACGCATTGCAGCCCGCGATTGAAGGCGATTGCTTGTACCGGAGCCCAGACTTCGATCTCATCACCCTAGGGACAAAATTCACCGTGGGTTGCTATTGCGCTCCGGATGCAGTGCTCAAAGACTCCATCCCCACTCTAGTCAAGCATTATGAAGAGGTGATGGTAGACTCACCAGCCGGATTGGAGCATTTCAATCGTAAGGTAGTAGTGGATATAGATGACCTGTTTGTGATTCTGGACCCCTCCGACAAATCCATGAAGCATATAGAAAGACTGAGGGATATCACTAGGGAATTGAAGGTTAGCTATAATCATCTTTACCTGATAGGGAACCACAGATTCACTGAAGAGAGCGAGGAGTATTTGCGAAGGGGAGGAGAAGCTTATTTGGGCAAAATAGACTACGATGCTGGTGTAAAGCAGCGCAATCTGGAAGGGAAAACTCTTCTTGAGTTGCCTGACGATTCACCAGCCTCCCTATCTGTACGAAGAATCCTAGTGCAGGCAGGCTATGACATTAGGCGTAGGGACTTAACATAGGTTCGATGACTCTACCCTACAGCCTCATCGCCGCTATCGCTGGGTGTGCCTATGTGGCTGAACCAAGAGCATTGCTACAGCATTCGCGCAGCTGCACGGAGACCCTCCTCAGCACTTATACAGGGAGATAGCAACGCTGCTTCAACCGCAACAGGAATGCCGGCTGGTTCTATTGATACGCCTTGTACCAATATGCTAGAATCGGGCGCTTGGCGACAATAAGCCAAGAATCTGTAGAGGACGTGGCAGTAATGATATCGGGGCAGATGCTAAAGGATTTCCAGTTGTTTGAAGGTTCGGACGAAGGTAAGCTGAGGTCGATATATAGTTGAAGTCTTCATCTACGACTTGGAAGCAAGCGCAACCGCCTACACAATAAGGGAGTGTGAACCGTTCGCCTGGTCAGCTCTCGTAGCACTAGACATGTTGACGGCATCGGCGAGATGTCGGCGAAAGAGCGACGCCATCACCATAAACGGCAAAGAATTGATGGCGATCCTGGAAAAGAACAACCATGCAGGCTATGTGGTGATGCAAAACCTGAGCAGAGTTGCAAGCTCAAGACTTGCTGCCACCATGATAGCGCTGAGATATGAGGTTCAGAAAACGTCTGCAGGCAGGAGAACATGAAGACAAAGAGCAATTTGGAAAGAGTGCTTGAACTGGGGCAATTCGCTGTCACGAGTGAAATAGGCCCTCCACAAAGTGCCGACCCGGAGGTGATTAGGAGAAAGGCGAGGCTGCTCAAAACCTATGTCGATGCCTTTAACGTCACCGATGGGCAGACAGCGGTAGTGCGCATGGCAAGCTGGGCTGCTTGCCTCGTAGGAAAAGAAGAGGGGCTAGATCCCATCATTCAGATGACCTGTCGGGATCGGAATCGCATCGCCCTTCAAATGGATGTTTTGGGGGCAGCAGCATTAGGGATAAACAACATCTTGTGCTTGACAGGAGACCACCAGAAATTCGGTAATCACCCTGGGGCCAGAGGCGTTTTCGATCTCGACTCAATTCAATTGATTCAGGTGGTTAAGAATATGCGAGACGAAAAGAAGTTCCAGTGTGGCGAGGAGATGGCTATTGAACCTCACTTCTATATCGGTGCGGCTGCCAATCCCTTCGCCGACCCCTTCGAGTTCAGGGTGACTCGTCTTGCCAAGAAGGTGGCGGCGGGAGCAGATTTCATCCAAACTCAGATTGTCTACAATGTGGATAAGTTTGCTGAGTGGATGAAACGCGCCCGCGACAGAGGACTACACGAAAAGGTAAGAATCCTTGCCGGGGTTGCTCCGGTGAAGTCGGTAGGTGCGGCGAGGTATATGAAAACCAGGGTTCCCGGGATGGACGTACCCGACGATGTGATTGAGCGGCTTCGCGCTGTCCCCAAGGAGCAGGTGCCCAAGGAGGGTATCAAGCTTTGTGTGGATATTATCAATCGAGTGAGCCAGATTGAAGGTGTAGCAGGAATTCATATCATGGCTATTGAGTGGGAGGAGGTAGTGCCTCAGATAGTGGAGGCAGCAGGCCTTCTACCACGGCCAAAGTTCACATAAATGAAAAACCACCCTCAATCGGTGCCCAATATCCGAGACCAAGCTTATCAACTCGCCTATAGGCTCGCGTGTGAACAACTGGCGAGGCTAAACATGGAAACGCAATGCGTTAGAAGCGGTGCAAAATGCATCGACTCCAGCAAGGTAATCATCGAGTATTTGAGCCGACCATACGTGATTTCTCTCCCCGATGTTCAAATCTCCTTTGAGGATAGCGAGGAAGAGGTTCCCCTGAAGGATAAGATATTGATACTTCACTATTTGACTTTGGCAAAAGGCACCTCTGCCACTGGTAGGTTGATTGCGTTCAAGCAGTTGCCAGGATGTGCTAGCTACTTTCCGGTGTTTGAGCAACTGGCTGTGAAGCCCCTTTTGGAGCATTTCGGCAAAGAGCCGGAGTTGCTGATTCAGGCCGCGGCAAAGCTCGGAGGCTACGAGGCGAAACATGGCGACATAGGCGTAACGATCAATGCTTTCAGTAGGGTTCCCATAACTATAGCCATGTGGCGAGGTGATAAAGAATTCGCTCCTAGGGCGAACATAATGTTCGACAGTGGCATCTCTGATTACCTCCCTATCGAAGACATTAGGGACGTCTGCGCAACTATTGCTCGGCGATTGGTTGGTCTTGGGAAACGTTAGTGGCAGAGCAGCCGCTACTCCGAGAGAACTTGAACGCTAAACGCAGAGAAATGTGGGTGAATATTCATGAAGGAAGGAATGAGCAATGGCTGAAGAAGGCATAATCACATTGAATGTTGATGGTGAGGATATAGAAGCCAGGCAGGGGCAGACCATTTTGGAAGCTGCTAGAAGCGCAGGAATCTACATTCCCAGTCTTTGCTACTATCCCGGTCTGAAACCGCTACCCCAAGTAGTCCCTGACGAGGCCTGCCAGCTTTGTGTAGTGGAAGCAAAGGATAATACCATGGCAAATGGCAACGCCGTCCTTTCCTGTGTCACTCCTGTCTCTGAGGGAATGGTAGTTAAGACAGGCACACCGAGGATACGGGAGATTCAGCGCAAGAGTCTACTCGGTATCTTAGCTAGACAGCCTATCAATATCTGCCTTGAGAAAAAAGAGTGCGAACTTCAGAAAGTCATCAACTGTGTTGGCTTAGAAGAGATACCTGTTCGTGTTTCTAGGTCTTTACCTCCCTTGGAGGATAATCCTTTCTTTGTTCGCGATCCTAGTTTTTGCATTCTATGTAATCGTTGTCTCCGAGTCTGTGAGGAGATACGAGGGAATGGGGTAATTGAAATTGCCTTTCCATGCTATAAAGCTTGCCCCGCCGGGATAGACATTCCTCGCTATATTCGCCTTATCGGCCGAGGAAGGCCGAACGCTGCCCTGGCAGTGATAAGGGAGAAGGTCCCCTTTCCTGGCGTATTGGGTCGGGTTTGCGCTGCTCCCTGTGAGGGTGAGTGCCGACGTGGTCAGGATGTAGATAGGCCAATCCACATAAGAATGCTTAAGCGTTTTCCGGCTGATCATGGGGACGAGAGTTGGAAAAAGCAAGCAAAGGTCCTTCCTTCGACTGGCAAAAGCATAGCGATAGTGGGGGCAGGGCCAGCAGGACTCACTTGTGCCTACTATCTGGCCAAACTCGGGCATAAGACAACTGTATTCGAAGCTCTTCCGGAGCCGGGGGGAATGATGAGGGTGGGAATTCCTGAATACCGTCTTCCTCGAAATATACTCCGTAGTGAGATCCAAGAGATTGAGAAGACAGGCGTAGAAATCAGGCTAAATGCTCGTGTCCAGTCCTTAGATTCCCTTTTTCAGCAGGGATACCGTGCGATCTTTCTCGCCATAGGTGCTCATGAGGAAATGAAGCTGGGAGTTGAGGGGGAAGACTTACCCGGGGTAATCCGGTGCGTAGAATTCCTTCGTCGCTTTAATCTGGGAGAGAAAGTAGAGATAGGAAACAGAGTAGGGGTGATTGGTGGTGGGAATGTTGCCATAGATTCAGCTCGTGCTGCGTTGCGGCTCGGCGCAAAGAGGGTGAGTATATTCTACCGCAGAACCCAGAAAGAAATGCCGGCTCAAGCGGAAGAGGTAGAACAGGCGTTGGAGGAAGGAGTTGAGGTTGTGTTTCTGGTTGCCCCTTTGAGTATCTTCAAGGTAAATGACGCCTTGAAACTGAAGCTAGTACGCATGGAGCTAGGAGAGCCCGATGCTAGTGGCCGGCGCCGCCCTGTCCCTGTTGAGGGGACTGAGTTCACCGCCGAGCTTGATACCCTGATTGCTGCCATCGGCGAACGACCAGATATCCCTGCGAGCTTCCAACTGGAAGTGGAACGGGGAAACGTATTGAAGGTCAGTGAGGACCTGAGCACAAGCCGGCTGGGCGTTTTTGCCGGGGGCGATTGCGGGAGTGGCCCAGCTCTGGTCATCAATGCTATCGCAGCGGGAAGAAAGGCAGCTCAGTCCATTGACCGCTACCTTGGCGGCAGGGGAGACATTACAGAACATCTTGTGCCCGCTGAGGAAGCTACGACCTGGCTAGAAGATGTGCCCACGGGAGGTAGATTGGCTGCAATTTCTTACCTTCCGCCAGAAGCGCGAGTCAAGGACCTTTCCGAGGTGGAGCAGGGGATGAGTTGGGAGACTGCAGTTGCTGAAGCTAGACGCTGCCTCCAGTGTCATGTTATTGCGCCCTTAAGGGGGCTAACGCTTCGTGAGGTTGGGTGCAACTTCTGTGGCGCCTGTGTCGATTCCTGTCCTACGATTGCAATTGCTGATCTGGCTACCCGTAGGATTGGGAGGCCTGATCGGACAGTTACCACAACCTGTCCCTATTGTGGTGTTGGCTGCCAATTGGAGCTTGAGATCAAGGATGAGAAGATAACAAGGTCCGTCCCTCGTCCAGATGGTGCACCAAATTATGGACAGGCATGTGTCAAGGGCCGTTTTGGTATCGCAGAGTTTGTTAATCACCCTCAGCGGTTGACCTCTCCCCTGATAAGAAAGAATGGGGAGTTGAAAGAGGCGTCGTGGGACGAGGCACTGGAACTGGTGGCCAGAAAATTGAGGCGCTATACAGCGAACGAGGTAGGGGTAATTGCATCAGCTAAGTGTACTAACGAGGAAAACTATGTCATGCAGAAATTTGCCCGCGCGGTGCTAGGCACCAACAATGTGGACCACTGCGCCCGGCTGTGTCATGCTCCCACAGTGACTGGCCTAGTGCAAAGCTTTGGCAGCGGAGCAATGACTAACTCCATCAGCGAAATCGGCGATGCCGGCTGTATTTTGGCTATTGGCACTAATACTACAGAAGACCACCCGGTCATCGGACTTGAGATAATAAGAGCGGCAAATAGCGGAGGAAAGCTCATTGTAGCTAATCCCCGCGAGGTCGACCTCTGCCGCTTTGCTACGCTGTGGCTCCAGCACAGCCCTGGTACGGATGTCGCACTGCTTATGGGGATGATGCGGGTGATAGTGGATGAGGGACTATTGGACTCAGCCTTCATTAAGGGCAGATGTGAGAATTTCGATGCTTTCGAGCAGTCCCTAGGAGACTTCGATCTCGATTTTGTTGAGCGGGTCACCAAAGTGCCACGAGACAAGGTGGTGGAAGCTGCCCGCATGTTCGCTACCAATAGCCCAGCCACTATCCTCTATGCCATGGGCATTACGCAGAGCTCTCATGGCACCGACAATGTGGTGGCTACTGCCAACCTGGCAATGCTCACCGGGAACGTAGGCAAGCCCTGCACCGGGGTCAATCCACTCAGAG
>CAZHQV010000017.1:0-24453 GCA_964534285.1 uncultured Dehalococcoidales bacterium | reverse complement strand
ATATTCAAGTCAGGCGATTAAGGGTACCGAAGGTTTGAAATTGATTCTCTGCCAGCTAGCTTAATGATAAAGACTTCGCAAAAAGCAGCCTGAAGCAGAAGAGCAACATCCGTTCAAATCGCATCTTCACTGCAGATATGCATATCATCCTGTATCGTGCAGGTCAGCTGAAGGCCAACAAGGTGGACGAAGTCATTGAAAGGGTCATCGGCATATTGAGGCAATAGCAGGCAAAAAAGGGAGTGGAGTCTGATCGAATCGGCAGATGAGGGGGCTATGTTCTGTGGACCAGGAACTACCCACCATTCGCTACTCACCGCCATCTCTGTCCCTGGAATCATGACTAAGATAGAGAAGTTTGGAGACATCGAAGCCTGGCAAGCTGCGCGGGAGCTAACTCGACAGATATACAAAGCAGCTACCCATGAGAGGTTCGCCCGAGATTATGGCTTACGCGACCAGATCTAGCGGGCCTCAGTCTCAATTATGGCGAATATTGCCTGCCCCGTGAAATAGGATGTACTATGTGTACGTTTTGCAGGGCACAAGGGATGGAAACCTGTATGTTGGGTATACTTCTGATTTAAGAGAGGCTCAAACTTCACAATACAGGTAGAGTAGAATCGACTAAGGATAGAAAACCACTCAAGTTGGTTTACTACGAGGCGTGCATTAACCAGCAGGATGCTCTGCGTAGGGAAAGATACCTAAAAACCGCTTATGGCAAGAGATACCTGAAGAACAGACTCAAGGGGTACTTCCATGACTCTCGCTAGTATTTCACGGGGTTTCCCCTGTGCAATACCGCGGGACCAGAATATTTCACGGGGCGAAGGATTTGACAGCCAATCGACGAAGAGTTTTGTCCAATACTTGGGCTACGCTCTCCGGTCAGCAACAGAAGTTCAGTCACACCTATGCGTTGCCCTCGATCAAGGGTATATTACACAGGACAAGTTCGATAATCTGTACCAATAGGCGGTAAAGGTTCAGAATCTCACTCACGGATTTACCCCGTGGAATACCGCTTCGCTTATTCCGTGGGGTGAATGCGCTACCTTCGCAACGTCAAACGTAGCACTTAGAACGTAGAGCCTCGAGCGATATAAGGAACATAGAACTTCGAACCTAGGATTGTGACTTTGAACCTGGAACTTTGTACATAGAACCTCGAACTTAGAACATTGAACTTAGAACTTTGAGGAAGGAGGGAACGAACATGAGAAAACCGTTGATAATTCACAAAATCTGGCTAGTTCCGCTGGTTATCACAGCTATCGCTTTGGGAACCCTGGTCTCGGTATTGGTTTTCGCCAGTGGTGATTCCCGACTGACGATTACCGCTTACTCCGACCTCATCCGCTTCCAAGCAGACGGGGTAGTGACGTTACAAGTGCGGATCTTCGATCTTTCGGGTAAGGAGCTTTGGAATTCGGGCGTCGTTTCAAGCTGGATTGTAGATTGGGACCGAAACAACGATTTTGGCGAGCGGTTGGCCTACGGAGCATACATCTACAGCGCACAAGGCTGGAACGCGCAAGGAGGCTTGATCTTCCAGAAGAGCGGTAAAATCGCGCTCCTTCCCGGGGATAAGGTGCAGTTGCAAGTGGCCCCAACGGTGTTGACTTCACCCGATAAAGGGGAAGCCCCTTCGACCCCAGAGGACAAGCTACTAATGCCCATGGCTCATACCCCCGGAATTTCGACGTTTGATCAGGTTGGCATCGGGACGACCAGCCCTAGTACGAGTCTGCATATTCACGATGGAATATTCAGAGCTACAGCAGCAATTGAAAACGCGTACCTCTTACAAGGATTTACCGATGGTGGAGCTTTGTCCAACATTGGTGTCGCTTTGCACGCTGATACTTATTCTGCCTCTCCTTATCTATGGCTGGCAGTAGCAGGAACTCCTTGGGGAGGACCGGCAAATACAATGGTTTTGGCTTCTACGAAGAATGCTGGCACAACAAGGGATTTGTGGATATACGCCAACGATAGCCTTACTCCTTCCGTTCCTAATATATTGGTTCAAGCAAATACAGGCAGAGTTGGCATTGGGACGACGAGCCCCAGTGCCACTTTGGAGGTTCACGGCTCTGCGACAAACTTGCTTGCTCTTTATGACCCCACCGACCCCAGTAGCCCGAAGTTTAGGGTTGCAAAGGATGGGAATGTCTACGCTGATGGTGCGTACTATGGCGCTGGAGGGGTATATCCAGGCGGGGCCGATGTGGCTGAACGCATTAACACCAGCGAATGGGTGGAACCAGGAGATGTAGTGGAGATCGATCCGGAGCATCCGGGCTTCTTCCGCAAGACCCGCGTTTCCTATAGCAGCAGCGTAGCAGGCAGCATATCATCCCAACCAGGTGTGGTTCTTGGAAACAGCTTCGATCAAGAAAAGGACAAATGGGACGATGAACGACCGGTTCTGGCAATCGCGGGGCGCGTTCTGGTAAAAGCCGCTACAGAAAACGGCCCAATCGCTGTCGGCGACCTTCTCGTCAGTTCTTCAACCCCAGGGGTTGCGATGAAGGGTGCCGGAAAAGAAGCTCTTATCGGGGCTGTTGTTGGTAAGGCAATGGAACCACTGGAAGAAGGGACAGGGATGATTCAGGTCCAGGTAACGTTGCGTTAGGAGAGATGCAGTTGCCTTAAGCAGCAGCGTCAAGGCAGCTTCTGGTTGTGTTAATCGCGAGGACAGCGGAGTTCTAAATTATGAAATCACGTGGTTTAGCAGTCAGAACAGTGCATAATTCCCTCTGGAATTTAGGAGCTCATGGCTTTTCTCTCGCCGTTACCCTAATTACTATCCCGCTCTATATCTCTCTGCTTGGGGCCAATAAATATGGTCTGATGATCCTGCTAAGCTCGATCATAGCCCCCTTCGGATTGTTGAACTTCAGCATGAGTCAGGCCACTGTAAAATTTGTAGCGGAGAGTGAAGGTCGAGCGAATCGAGAGGAGACTGGTCGTTACCTCCAAACCACGTTGCTCTTTAACATTATCATAGGGGTTATCGGAGCTGTCTCTATAACGCTTCTGGCTGGCTTTCTCTCGCATGTCTTCAAGATATCCGCTCAGGACCAAGCATTGGCACAGATGTGCCTTTATTGGGTGGCAGTAAGTTGGCTAATTGAACAGGTTGCCGGGACTTTCAGTGGTATTCCTATGGCCCTACAACGTTATAATTTAGTTTCCTTGGCGAACATTCTTTCTATTGGATTGCAGGCTGCTATCAGTTTGTCCGTTCTCTATATGGGAGGCAACTTAATCAATCTTTTCCAATCACGGTTGGCCGTTTTAGTGCTGTTGAGCATAGGATGGGTAATACTAGCCCGTTGGTTATTGCCTGGTGTAAGCATGCATCCTGGCTGGCACCGAGATGCCTTTAAGAGGACATTCAAGTTCGGATCCTGGCAGACAGTCGCCAATATAGGGGGAACTCTGGCCCATCAAGGAGTTGACAAGATAATCATCGGCATGCTTTTATCCACGGCTGCTGTGGGTTTTTACAATGTTGCATTCAGGGTAGTTACGCAAATCTATTCGATTGCATATACTTTAGCACAGGTGCTTTTCCCTGCAATCAGTAACTTGCAAGGACAGAAAAAATTTAATAAAATAAAAGATCTTGTTATGTCATCCGGTTGGATTCTTACAACGTTATCGATGATTGCATTAGTACCATTGATGGTGCTGGGTGGAGACGTTTTACGAGTTTGGCTTGGCCAAGACTTTGCTGAACATAGCACAAGTGTCTTAAGGATCATTACTGCGGCAGCTATGTTCTCGGTCAACTTCATAGTGCCCAATTTTTATCTCCTTGGCATTGGTAAGACTACCTGGACAGCGGCCTCATCGTTGGCTCAAGGTATAATAATGGTCAGTGCGAATCTGCTCTTAATTCCTATATTGGGCTTGGTGGGTACAGGCTGGGCGTTCTTGTTGGGTACAGCTGTTGCTGAGGTAATGCACGTGTTCATTTGGCGGGTATCCTTCCGAACCAAGGTATCAGCAGGTGTATATTTTTCGACCTTCTTAGAGCCGTCGGCAGTTGGGGTAATCTTAGGAACTGGTCTTCTTATGCTCAGATCCTCAATAAGATGGGTGCCAAATTTGTTGGAGATTTTGGGTTGGGGAGTTGCATGCGGAGTCCTGACCATGCTGTTATGCATTTTAGCCGATAGCATCCTTCCAGGTGGAAGTGAGAGGCGACGGGAGGCTATTCAATTGGCATATCGGCTTTTATCGAGGCCGAGGAGATCGACCAGAGAAGTGCGATGAATGGGTGGAGTTGAGGTCGATCGAAACTTCAGTGAGGAATGTGTCGCGTTCAAGCGTTACTAGAGATTGAACTATCAGACATGTTCAACAGGTCTATCTGGAAGGAGCGTAGGAGCTTCGTATGAAGCAGTTCAGACGTTTTCTCTTTCATAAACTATATCAATTAGGTCGTAGTTCCGTTTCGTGGCTCGGTCGGTATATTTCACCGGCTGGACGCCAGTTTGCCAGGCTATGGCCGTATATAGATGCTATCGAGGGATTTCTTGTGCCAGGACAGGAGAAGTGGTTGTTTGAAACAGCCCGATCATTGCCAGATGGCGCGGTTATTTTGGAGATTGGGTCCTTCAAGGGGAGATCAACGTGTTGTCTTGCATTTGCGTGCGTTGGGACACAAAAGCATGTGTACTTGATCGATACTTTCTGTGGCAATGAGACTGATTTTGTTGAGAGTGAATTGACAGGTCAAGTCATGGCTGAAGGCTTTTTTGAAGAGTGGAGATCAAATGTAGAGACATGTGGGCTATCGGCCTATGTAACTCCGCTGATTGGATTTTCAAGAGCGTTCTATTCTAATTGGTCAAGACCTATTCATTTCTTGGTTATAGACGGTTCTCATCAGTATGAAGATATTCTTGCTGATTTCGATAACTTCTTTCCACATGTTGTGCCAGGTGGACTAGTAGCTTTACACGATGTTACACCTGAGTGGGAAGGTCCTTATCGAGTGTGGATGGAGCATGTGCGTCTGAAGTTGGAAAGTGTAGGGTTTTGCTCTACGTTTGCATATGGCCGGAAGCCTCGCAAGTTGCATCGAGGGTATAAGAGTGATCCCTGCCTAGTAAGGGAAACTGATGACAACACTTATTAAAAAGTTCAAATCAAAGCCACTGTCATATATAAAAAGGGCAGTAAATCCACTCTTGTGGGTTAAAAGCTTTTTTACTCATTACTCTAGGAAGAAATTAATCAGTGAAGGTAACCATGTGCTTTTATTGCTGACCAGGATGCACCGGGGTCAATCTCAAGACTTGTTAGCATATCGCGATTACAAACTCTCTGAAATGTTAGGATATGCTTATCAACATTGCCGTTATTACAAGAATCTATTTGAACAATTTGGTCTTGCTCCCAAGGATTTGCGGAATTTTAAGCGATTGCCACTTTTGGACAAAGCGATCATCAAAAGCCATAGAAATGATATAATTTCTGATGAAATTAACCGTCTAGATTTCTATACCATGAATACAGGTGGTAGCACTGGAGAACCCTTAGAATTCCCTGTATCTTCTATTGCAGGGGAAATCGATGGTGTACATCAGGAATTTCACTATAGGATTATAGGGTATGAACCAGGTGACATAATAGTCGCCTTTGATGGGTCTTCCGTTCCAGAGAAGCTTCGGCAAAAGCATGTATATTGGATCGAAACTGGCCCTAATGACATTCCTTATGGGCGTTTATCTTATTCTTCCTTATATCTGATTGAAGAAACTATTTCGCTTTATGTCAAACATATTTTAGATTATAAGCCGTCCATTCTGAGAGGGTACCCTTCTTTCATTAACGATATTGCTGATTACATTTTGAAGAACAAGATTCCCTTTCATATCAAGGGAGTTCAATTGACGGCTGAGAATGCTTACGACTCGCAGGTTGAGAAGATCAGAAAAACATTTGATACAAAGGTATTCTTCCAGTATGGTCATTCTGAAGCGAGTGTTTTTGGGTATACTGTCGATGATACCTACGAATATTTTTGCTCTCCTTTTTATGGATTGACTGAGGTTATAGATTCAGACGGAAGGCAGGTAAATAAGGGTGAAATTGGCGAGATTGTTGTTACAGGCTTCTATAATTTTGCTCTACCCTTTATCAGGTACCGGACAGGGGATTTAGCTATTTTTAATGGAGATGAGGATGGCATTGTCAGGCTAGGGAAGATCGTAGGAAGAACACAAGACTATATCTACACGAAAGATCGTGAGCGAGTTGCTCTTACGGCGTTAATTTTTGGGCAGCACTATCGTGCCTTTAGGAACATACGAAAATGGCAACTGGTGCAAAATGTTCCAGGAAAAGTCGTGATAAAAATTGTCAAGGGAGAAGGGTTTTCCGATGAAGACGAAGATGAAATTAGGAGCAAATTCAAAAGCATCTGTAATATAGATACAGATTTTGACTTTGTTGATTTTATTCCATTGACTAAGAGAGGGAAATTTAAGTTTCTAGTTCAGAATATTGAGCTTTGATTATGGTCAAACCGGTCTCAAAGCCCATGATTGATCTTCAGCAGATCAAACTGGCCGAGGGGGCGCCAGATTCCGGCCTCGAGTGGACGTTGCTTGCTGCTGGCGATTTTTGCGCCATCAGCCGTTTCATGGAGAAGGGTTCGTTGGAAGACAAGCTGAGCCAAGTTATCACCGGAGAACTACACGATTTGATTGCTACGGCGGATATCGCCATTGTCAACATGGAGGGGCCAATACGCACATCATCTGCATCTATTCCAAAGTCGGGACCGGCAATACAGATGGATGTCGCTGTGCCATCCGTGCTAAAAAGCATAGGATTCGATGTAGTGTCGCTAGCTAACAACCATATCATGGATTATGGGCCCCAAGCATTACACTGTACTATTGAAGCTTGTGAGGATGAGAAGCTTCTTGTCTGTGGTGCTGGGGAGAACCTTTATGAAGCAGTAAAGCCGGCGGAACGAGTTGTTGCAGGGGGTATTCGAGTAGCGGTATTGGCCTTTTGTGAGCAGGAATTCGGGGTTGCTCACGATGAGCAACCTGGTTCAGCCTGGATTTCACATCCTCAGGTGGTTAAGCGGGTTGCTGAGGCAGCAGAGACTGCAGATGTTGTGGTTGTCTTAGCGCATGGCGGGGTGGAAGAGGTGCCGTTCTCACCCATCCAACGCCAGGCACAACTGCGGCAGTTCATTGATGCTGGTGCAACTCTGGTCATAGGCCATCATCCCCATGTGCCACAAGGCTGGGAGCTGTATCGGCAGGGAGTGGTCTTTCATAGCCTGGGCAACTTTCTGTTCGACTATCCTGGCGGCGCTCGCTTCCCTAAGACGGAATGGGGTCTGGTAATACAGGCTCACTTCTATGGCACTGCTCTGGGAGCAGTTGAAGTGGTGCCTGTAGAGACACTGGCCAACCGACGCGTTAGTAAATTGGGCCAAAACCGCAACCCGCAACAGTGCTTGGGTTATCTACATCGGTTGAGCACCTTGCTGGCCGCACCCGATGCAGTGGTTCCCTATTGGCAGGAAACCGCTATTCACCTGTGGAGGACGAGATATCAGCCCTGGTTGCAGAGTGCCTGTGCGATTAACACACTGGCTTCTGATGATAGCATCCGTTCCCATCTTCTAGGCCTATATCGAGGAGTCAGGCGTAGGCTGGGAAGGCTGCCTCATATGGAAACTGCTTCACCGCCTGACGTCAGAGATGGGTTATTGTTATTGAACACAGTTCGCAACGAATCTCATCGTTGGACAGTTGAAACGGCCCTGGCCGTTCTGTATGGAGACGAAGTGGACCGTCGTACGCCGGAGGTTCGCACGGAAATGAATGAACTGCTGTCGTGGACTGAGGGGTAACTGGTCATGCGTTTCCTCATCCTCAACACCGACTATCCTGAATTCCTGCGCGGGCTCTACGCCCAGCATCCGGGGCTCGAGAAGCAGCCCTACGAGGAGCAGATGCAGGCGCGGGTGGAGAGTCTATTTGGTGTAGCAGACTTTTACTCCAGCAACCTGCGCAAACTGGGGCATGAGGCAAACGACATCCACGCCAACAACGAGTTCATCCAAAAGGTGTGGGCAAGGGAACATGGCATCCGCATCGAGGAACCGACACCAGCAGAGCAGTGGGTCAGAACAGTTTTGCTGCGTGCAGGTCGGATAGCAGCCAAAACGCCGCTTAGACATCTCAAGCCTTTTCTGCAGCCGACGCTTGGCTCTTTGGCCAGCCAACCGTTGTGGTTCTATGACATCCTGGCAGCGCAGATCAAGCACTACAAACCGGATGTATTGCTCAATCAGGCGATGGATGCCGTTTGTGCTCGCTTCCTGCGGGAGATAAAGCCCTATATTCAACTGCTAGTTGGTCAAATCGCGTCTCCACTCCCAGAGAAGGAAGCGTTTAGTCCCTACGACCTGGTTATCTCATCGTTACCCAACTTCGTTGACCATTTCCGCCAAATGGGATTGTCTGCGGAATTGCATGGGTTTGCCTTCGAGCCACGGATTCTGAGTAAGTTAAGCGACGAGAACGAAGCGATTCCTGTTTCGTTCGTGGGCAGCCTCTCCTGGCATCATAAAACCAGGATTCGACTGCTGGAGCACCTTTGTCCTCAATTAGATGTCAGAGTATGGGGTCAAGGAGTTGAGAGCCTACCCAAGAACTCGCCCATTCGTGAATGTCACATGGGACAGGCTTGGGGTATCGAGATGTATCAGATTCTGCGTGATTCAAGAATGGCGTTGAACCATCACATTGGCATAGCAGAGTCTTGCGCCAATAACATGCGTCTTTTTGAGGCAACAGGTGTAGGGACCTTGTTGATTACTGACTGGAAGGTGAATCTGCACGAGATGTTTGAGCCGGGTAGAGAAGTGGTCGCCTATCGCACGCCTGAAGAGTGTGCTGAGTTGATCCGATACTATCTGGAACACGATGACGAGCGGGAAGCTATTGCCCATGCCGGGCAGGAGCGGACACTGCGGGAACATACCTATTACCAACGCATGCAGGAGCTGGTAGAAATTGTTCACAAATATCTTTAGCGGAAAGTTGTGCGGTCATTTGCTTTTTCGATGGACATGTTTGGTAGGCGGTGAAAGAAGATATGGATCTCAAGCGGATCGCAAAACGCCTCCTGCCGCCGATGGTCTTTGACGCGGCAAGGCACCTACTGGAGAGTAATGCTCGTTTGGGTGCTCCCGAATGGGAATATCGCCCGGACGGTTGGCTCACCAAGGACCCGCGTATCAAGGGTTGGAACGTTGAAAGTGTCTTGAAGGCCCAAAAGGCCAAGTGGCCCCAGTTCCTGCGTTCAGTGCAGGGCACGGGGCTGCTAGGGGTTGCTCATGAGGCACTTGTCCCATCCAACAGTAACTACGCGGCGCATAACACAATCATGGCCTATGCATACGTGTTGGCGTTGGCTGCCCGGAAGAAGGATCGCATTTCCCTGCTTGATTGGGGAGGTGGCATCGGACATTATTACGTAATAAGCCAAGCCCTGTTGCCAGAGGTTGAAATTGACTATCACTGCAAAGACGTTCCCATCCTTTGTCAAGGCGGCCGGGAACTCTTTCCAGAAGCAAGTTTCTACGAAGACAAAGAGGAATGCTTCAAACGCTGTTACGATCTGGTTTTGGTGAGCACATCTCTCCAATATAGCGAAGACTGGCGAGGCATTGTAGCGCGATTGGCTTCGGTGAGTCGCTCCTACCTTTTTATTACCCGCCTTCCGATTGTCCACCGGGCCGCATCGTTTGTGGTGGTTCAAAGGCCGTATCATTATGGATACAAGACGGAATACTTATGCTGGTTTCTAAACCGACAGGAATTTCTGAATTATGTGAGTTCCCTGGGAATGGACCTGGTACGAGAATTTCTGATTCAAGAGAGACCTTTCGTGCATAAAGCACCTGAACAAGGCGAATATCGGGGGGTTCTCTTTCGTCCACGAGGAGGTGGTCCGAAGGCATGAGTGGCACCCCCTTCAAAGGCCGGAATGTGCTTATCACCGGCGGGGTGGGCTTCATCGGTTCTAACCTGGCCCGCCGGTTGGTGGACTTGGAAGCCTACGTGACCTTGGTAGACAGCCTCATACCCGAATACGGCGGCAACCTGTTCAACATCGCCGGCATTGAGGACAAAGTCAGGGTCAACATCTCCGATGTGCGGGATGAGCATAGTATGAAATACCTGGTGCAGGGTCAGGACTATCTGTTTAACCTGGCAGGCCAGACGAGCCATTTGGATTCCATGCAGGACCCGTTTACGGACCTGAAAATCAATGCTAAAGCCCAGCTTCTTATACTAGAAGCCTGCCGCAAGTATAATCCTGACATCAAGAGTGTCTTTGCCAGCACCCGGCAAATTTATGGCAAACCAGACTACTTGCCGGTGGACGAAAAGCATCCGCTTCGGCCGGTGGATGTCAACGGCATCAACAAGATGGCAGGGGAATGGTATCACCTACTCTACAACAACGTGTATGGCATTCGAGTCAGTGTATTGCGCTTGACGAATACCTACGGCCCACGCATGCGGGTCAAGGACGCACGTCAGATGTTCTTAGGCTTCTGGATTCGTCTGTTGATTGAAGGAAATCCGATCCAAGTGTATGGCGACGGAACGCAAGTGCGTGATTTCAACTATGTGGACGACGTAGTGGAGGCTTTCTTGATGGCCGCAGCTAGCGAGGAGGCCAATGGAGAAGTATTCAACTTAGGGGCTGATGATCCGATTTGCCTGCGAGATCTTGCTGAACTGTTAGTTGTGCTAAACGGCCGTGGTGAGTATCGCCTCGTCCCCTTCCCATCTGAGCGTAAGACAATTGATATTGGCAACTACTACACCGACTATAGTAGGATTCGCTCAGTATTGGGTTGGGGCCCGAAAGTGCCGCTGCGTGAAGGGTTAACGCGTACGCTTACCTATTATCATAACCTACATAATAAATATCAGTAGATCAGAAAATAGTTTAGTTTAGACTTACAAGTCATACTTCCCTATTACAGGAAATATGATAGAAACTCATAGTTCAGTGAGTAAAATCAAAGGGGGTTTGTATGAAAGGTGTTATTCTGGCAGGAGGCTTGGGAACCAGGCTTCGTCCTTTGACCCATACAGGGGCTAAGCAACTTATTCCTGTTGCCAACAAACCAGTTCTAGAATATGCTATTGAAGACCTAAAAGAGGCGGGAATCCATGACATTGGCATTGTCGTGGGATATACTCCGGAGCGCATCAAATCGATAACCGAGGCCATAGGTGACGGCTCACGATGGGGAGTGAATATCACCTACATCGAACAAGATGCCCCCAGGGGCATTGCTCATGGTGTTTACTGTGCGAGGGACTTCGCCGGCAAGGATGACCTCGTCGTTTATCTGGGGGATAACATGCTAAAGGGTGGGATCGTCCCTTTTATTGAGAGATTTAAGGCAGAAAACGTTGATGCCGGTATTCTTCTCGCTCAAGTGGAAGACCCCCGACCATACGGTGTGGCCGTGTTGGATGGCAATGGAAACGTGGTAGGTATCCAAGAAAAACCGGATCAGCCACCATCTGAGTTGGTGGTCATCGGCATATACTATTTCTCGCCTTCCGTATTTGAAGTCATTGAGCAGATCAACCCTTCTGGTCGGGGGGAGTATGAAATCAGTGACACAGTGCGTGTCCTCATTGAATCTGATCAGTATAGGGTGGGTTCTGCCACGGTCCACGGTTGGTGGGACGATACGGGGACGGCGGAGGATATATTACGTGCGAATCACCTTGTTATGACCGATCTGAAGCCCTACTGTAAGGGAACAGTTGAGCAGGGAGCGCGACTCATTGGAAGTGTGACAATTGGGGAGGGAACCATTATTAAGAGTGGAAGTGTAATACGAGGTCCCGTGATCATCGGGAAGAGCTGTCAGATCGGTCCTGCTTATCTTGGACCGTACACCTCTGTTGGGGACAATTGCATCATCAAAGGCGGTGAGATTGAGTCTTCAATCATCGTAGGTGATACACGAATTGATCTGGAACCGCATAAACGAATTGTAGATAGTCTGATCGGTCGACATACGATTATCAATTCAGCAAGGGAAAGTTTGCCGAGTGGCTACAAGCTTATCCTTGGCGAAAACTCAGAGGTGCAGATATGAGTATGAGGATTTTGATTACGGGTGGGGCCGGGTTTATCGGCAGCAACTTCGTGCGCTATTGGCTGAATAAGTATCCGGATAGTGACGTTGTTGTTCTTGATAAACTCACGTATGCTGGCCGTCGAGAGAATCTACACGACGTGCTTGACCACATCGAGTTTATTCATGGGGACATTTGCCTTCAAGAAGACGTCGATAGGGCTATGCGTGGATGCCACCTGGTCTTCAACTTTGCTGCGGAATCGCACGTAGACCGCTCTATCACTGGAGCTGGGGCGTTCGTACACACCAACGTATGGGGGACTGACGTTCTTCTGGAAGCGGCAAGAGGGCACAAGGTTGAACGATTCATACAAATATCAACAGATGAGGTCTACGGCTCAAGCTTAGAGGAGTCTTTCACCGAACGGGATGCGCTGGATCCATCTTCTCCCTATGCCGCCAGTAAAGCGGGTGCCGATGTATTGACCCTTTCGTATTTCAAGACCTACGGGTTACCCATTCTCATCACTCGTAGTTCAAACAACTTTGGTCCTTATCAATATCCGGAGAAGCTGATTCCCCTATTCACCCTAAACGCTCTTGAGGGTAAACCATTGCCAGTATATGGAGATGGGCGAAACATCCGAGACTGGATCTATGTGCAAGATAACTGTGTGGCCATCGATCTCGTCGCGCAAGCAGGGACTTCTGGGGAGATTTACAACATTGCTGCCCAAAATGAGAGAGAAAATCTAGAGGTTGTCCATTTGGTTTTGAAATCTCTTCGTCGATCAAGAGAACTCATTCAATTCGTTCAAGACCGGCTTGGCCATGATAGGCGATACTCCTTGGATATAACAAAGATAAAGCAATTGGGGTGGCGCCCAAGCACCCAATTCGAAGAGGCCTTAAGGGAAACTGTCCGTTGGTATCAAGAGAATGAGTGGTGGTGGAAGCCTCTTCGGGAAACCATACAGGAAGCGAAGTAGGTGACGATGAAGAATTCTGTTGAGCGACTGGCCGTGCCTTCGGCCAATCCGCTGGCTAACTATTTGGCGCACAAGGAGGCAATTGATGCTGCCATCGCTCGCGTGCTATCCAGGGGCCGTTATATCCTAGGTGAAGAGGTGGCTGCGTTCGAACAGGAGTTTGCGCAGTATATTGGTGTTCGGTTTGGAATTGGTGTCGGGAGCGGTACAGAAGCCCTGCACTTGGCCATGTGTGCCTGCGAAATTGGTTCTGGAGATGAGGTTATGACAGTAGGGCATACAGCCGTCGCCACAGTTGCAGCTATTGAGTTATGTGGTGCCAAGCCTGTACTTATAGATATTGACCCTGAAAGCTTCACCATGGACCCAAATCAGATCGAAGATGCTATCACTTCACGAACCAAGGCAATTATACCAGTTCATCTCTATGGTCACCCTGCTGACATGCAGACGATTGTGTCTATCGCTCGCCACCATAGGTTGCATGTAATCGAGGATTGTGCACAATCCCATGGTGCTATTTACCAGGGGCGCAAGACGGGGGCTTGGGGCGATATAGCAACGTTCAGTTTTTACCCAACCAAGAACTTAGGGGCTTTTGGTGATGGCGGAATAGTGGTCACGGATAATCCCGAGCTGGCAGAGCGTGTTAGACTGTTAAGAGAATATGGCTGGCGGCAACGCAACATTAGCGAAATTCCTGGCTTAAATACTCGCCTGGACGAGCTGCAGGCTGCCATCTTGCGGGTGAAGCTCCGCTATTTGGATGACGAAAACTCTCGCCGTCACAAATTGGCTCAGCTCTACAATGCGCTTCTCTCTTCTACTGATCTCGTGCTACCCAAAGAGAAGGGCGACGTTTGTCATGTTTACCATCAATATGTGGTGCGTACTCAGCGGCGAGACACCTTGAAAGCGTATCTCAAAGACCACGGCGTTGATACGTTGATCCACTACCCGGTGCCCGTGCATCTGCAACCTGCTTACCGAGGACGGCTAGGAGACAAGGGATTGCTGCCTTATACAGAGCAAGTTTGCCAGGAGATATTAAGCCTACCAATGTATCCAGAGCTCAGTGAGGAACAGGTTCGCTGGATCAGCCAACTAATACTTGATTGGTCTCGGTAGGGAGGAGACAATATTGTATCACTTCTGCACGTATTTTGATCGCCACTACTTGTCCAGAGGCTTAGCCCTATATCGCTCCTTGAGGAAGCACTGCTCGTCCTTCAATCTATGGGTGTTATGTATGGACACCATCACTCATGAAGTTCTTTCGCGAATGGATTTGCCTAATATCCGCCTTATTTCCCTTGATAAGATCGAGAAAGCTGATGAACCCCTTCGCACCGTCAAGAAGAATCGGTCCCTAATCGAGTACTACTTCACCTGTACCCCGTCGCTACTTTTGTATATCTTGAATGGCTGGCCTGAGGTTGACATGATCACTTATCTAGATGCCGACCTATTCTTCTTTGCACCTCTTCAGTCACTCTATGAAGAAATGGGGTCTAGCTCCATCCTCATCGTTGGACATCGCTTTCCTCCTAAACTTCGTCATCTTGAGAGGTATGGAATCTATAATGTCGGCCTTCTCGCGTTTAGAAGGGATGAATCCGCAATTCGATGCCTTCATTGGTGGAGAGAGCGCTGCCTCGAGTGGTGTTATGATCGAGTTGAGAACGATCGTTTTGCCGACCAGAAGTATCTTGATGATTGGCCTACTCGTTTTTCGGGCGTGACCATCTTACAGCACAAAGGGGCAGGGCTCGCTCCGTGGAATATCGCCAACTACACTCTGCATTTGAATAGTGGAGATGTCATGGTAGATGAGCAATTCCTCATCTTCTTCCATTTTCATGGGCTGAACCAAGTCAACAAATGGATCTATGATCCACAATTAGTGAAGTATCAAACGAAACTCTCTCCTTTGGCAAAACGCCACATATACATTCCGTACATTCGCGAACTACGCGACGTCACTTGCCAAGTATCTTCGTTTGTCGACAGTATCAACAGCATTCAGGGCCATTCAATAAGATATCAGCTAACCTCTCGCAAGAGCGCGCTTCGTCAGTTAGCGAGAAGAGCTAGAAGGCTGATCTGCTCCATTAAGAGCTTGTCACAAGGTGATCTTCTATTAGTTATAAGTAAGATGGGTGGTACTTCCTGTGGCGATAATGGGGGCAGGATTACGAGAAGAGGATGTGGCTTTGGGCTCTGAGGTATTGAAGGGAAACTCTCCTTGCGGCGTAATGGGCAGTGAGCTAGAAGATGAAGCGCGAGCTGCAATTAGTCTCAATTGTGACTCCTTCCTACAATCAGGGCCAGTTCACCGAGGAGGCCATCTGCTCGTTAAGAACCAGAACTACCTGAACATCGAGCACATCATTGTGAGGGGGGACTCAAGAGGTAAGTTATGAAAGTTATACTCTTTGACCCTGTGGTGGGAGGACATCACATTGAATATGCTTCTTATATAATTCGTTATCTTGTTGAACAAGACGATGAGGTTACCTTTGTCACTCGGGGGCCCAACTCATCGCTTGAACCTTTGCTTGCAAGCGAAACACCTGTGACTGTGAAATACGTGGTGAAGGATTCCACCGCTAAATTTGGAGGAAATGCGCTAAGGCGATCTAGGCAGATTGCTCAAGGAATTCGCTATTGCTTTGATTTAGCCACTGAACAACAAGCGGATATCGTCCACCATCTCTATTTAGAGCGTAGTGAGCTCCCTCTCTTTTTTAATGCATCGAGCAAGTTCCGGCCTTGGAAGCTCTTTGCCACGCTCTTCTGGCTTTACTTCGTCCACGAACATGATGAGAAGGTTGCGTTACCCAAACGCCTCTATCACAGTGCGAATCGTTGGGCATTGGGGCAGCTACTCAAACGAAGAAAGCTCGATGGTCTTTTTGTGCATACCGATAGTATCAAGGAAGAATTAGTGAGGTTGTATGGCAGTGATTTGCTTCGGCAACGGATATTTGTAGTCCCTGACCCTGTTGAACTCTCGGAGGGGGTCCCACAGCAAGTGGCTAGGGAGTTCCTTGGCTTACCTCAAAACAAGCCGGTAATTCTCTTCTTTGGTGGGCTGCGATGGGATAAAGGGCCAGATATTCTCTTAGAAGCATTATCGCTGCTTGAAGGTGATTGGTATGCTGTTATAGCGGGTAAGCCTGTTCAGATCAGGGAAGCTGAGGTTGAGCGGTATCGAGAGAAGTTAAGGAAGCCCGAGCGCTTGCTAACTCGTCTAGGACATATCCCCGATGAGGATGTAGTCAATTATTTTCTCGCTGCTGACATTGTAGCGCTCCCTTATCGGAGAGTATTCAAAGGAACAAGTGGGATATTGCAACATGCAGCCGCGGCTGGTAAGCCAGTTATTGCTACTGACGTTGGTGAGGTTGGAGCAACAGTTCAAGAACATGGCCTTGGCATTGTAGTCGAGCCAGAATCGGCTGAAGCTTTGGCGGAAGGGATGCAAAGATTTTTGGCAAGAAGGGAGGATCTGACCAAAGAAACTCGGCTCCGAGCACTTCAATATGCCAAAGCCAACGACTGGCGGATCATGGCGAAGAGGGTGCGGGAGGCTTATTTGGCCGCAGTTGAGGAGTGAGGGTATATGGTCAATTCAGTAGTGCAGATTCTAGGGCTGGTTGCCGCCGGTGCCGCCGGGCTAACCGTTTTACTTTTCCTGCTTCGCCGACCTGAGGTTGCCTTTGCCCTCTTTCTCTTCTCTTATGTCATCGAGGGCGGAGAACTGATCCCGGGACCGCTCGATTTGACAGCCATCATGCTCTTTATTAGTCTTGCAGGTTTCTTCCTACCCGCTGTAAGGGGCAAGCCGATTCGTTTCTCATCCAAATCAAGCGATCTCTTGCTGTTCATCTTCTTAATCGTGTTCTTTGGAGGATCTTATCTTGCACCAGATCTCCAAGACGGGGTTACAAAGGCCGCTCTCTTTGCCGTAGCGGTGTTCCTCCCCTATCTGATAGTCCGGCTCTTTTTCAAAACATATGAGCAAATTCGGATTTTTTTTATTACCTTTCTCGGTCTCGCTATTGGAATTGCTGCTCTTCTCATTGCCATGTCCGTCTTGCCTGCTTATGTTGGAGGAAGACTGCAGTTTTTAGAAGCCAATCCCATACCCACTGGAACCTTGCTTGCGGTGGGGTTAGTTATTGCAGTGATCGGGCTGACGAGTGACTTATTGAGGAAATCCGGAAAGAGCAAGGCTTTCTGTCTCGCTGCCATCCCACTTTGTTTGTATGGCGTATTTCTATCAGGTGTTCGTGGCCCCTTGATTTCGGCCATTGTGGGGTTGGCGTTTTATATCTTGATCCTGTTTAGACAACGGCCGAGGTTGGTGGTAAGGGCGGGTGTCATCGCAATCCTTTTGCTGGTGACTTTCAATATGTGGCATCCTTACGTTGTTAGGACAGCGCCCAATATTGGTGGTTACAGTTTACAAGCCATTGTACAAGGGCTTTCCACCCAGCAGAGATTGGAAAAGTTCCGAGCAGCAATAACGCTTTTTGCCCAAAGGCCCGTGTTAGGCGGAGGGACCGATGGTTTTGCCCAACGTACAGGCTTGGGCTATCCTCACAATATCTTTCTAGAAATCGCCTCTGAGATGGGATTGATAGGGTTGATCGTGTTCATGTGTTTCCTGGGTTCGATCGTCTGGTCTGGTCTCCGGTACTTAGCAATGCATCCCACTATGTTCGCTCCACAAGCAAGGGCTATCGGGATTACCGTTCTGGTGATCAGTCTGATACTGCTTGTGGAGAAGCAGTTCAGCTATGGTCTTACCATGCACAAAGATCTGTTCGCCTTTTTGGGTATTATTGTTAACCTACCCATTATTCAAAAGACATTTAAGCAAGCCCAGACCGGTGCTTCTCCATATTTACATTAATTTTCGTGGCGTTGACACCTATAGACACACAAAGGGGGTTATAGTGAAGAGAGCGCTGATCACAGGGATCACCGGTCAAGATGGTTCTTACTTGGCTGAGTTCTTGCTTTCCAAAGACTATGAAGTTCATGGCCTCATCCGGCGGGCGAGCACGTTCAATACCGATCGTATCGATCATATCTACCAGGATCCTCATAAACCGGATGCGAAGCTCTTTCTTCACTACGGGGATCTTTCAAACGGAGAACAGTTGTCAAACCTGATCTACAACCTCAAACCAGACGAGATCTATCACCTGGGAGCCCAATCTCACGTAAGGGTGAGCTTTGATACCCCTGAGTACACTGGTGATGTCACCGGCTTGGGGACGACGCGCATTCTGGAAGCGGTCCGTCGAAGCGGGATTAAGACTCGGTATTACCAGGCTTCCAGTTCGGAGATGTTCGGCGCTGCTGCCCCACCACAGAGTGAAAAGACGCCATTCAAACCGCAGAGCCCTTACGCTTGTGCAAAAGTGTACGCTTATTGGATGGCTGTGAACTACCGAGAAGGATATGATCTGTTTGCCTGTAACGGCATTTTGTTCAACCACGAGTCTCCGCGTCGTGGTGAGACCTTTGTTACCCGCAAGATCACCCGGGCTATCGCCAATATTCTGGCTAAAAGGCAAGAGAAGCTCTACCTGGGCAACCTCAAGGCCAAGCGCGATTGGGGCTATGCACCAGAGTATGTGGAAGTGATGTGGAGAATGCTTCAGCAAGCCGAGCCAGACGATATCGTCATCGGCACTGGTGAAACCCACTCGGTCCAAGAATTCCTGGATAAGGCGTTTGCTTACGTTGACTTGGATCCGAAGGCGCACGTGGAGATTGACCCGCGCTACTTCCGCCCCACGGAGGTGGACGTTCTTCTTGCCGATGCGTCGAAGGCGAAGAGGAAGCTGGATTGGGAACCGAAGGTCACATTCAAAGAACTCGTGCGGATAATGGTTGATGCTGACATGGAGGCGATCGGGCTAGAGCCCATTGGCGAGGGCAAGAGGATCATGGAGGAGCGCTTCACTGATTGGCATCGTTGGGAAACCTCTATCACGGCACTTCATCAATCTGGGCGCAATGGATTATTTGAGTGACGCAACAGATTAATCCTGTTGCTATTCTCTATAGCGAGGCACAGTTCGTCAGGTTATAGCCGGGTATGAGAAGGGGCGAGCGGTTTTTGTTAATTACGCGGATAGAGAGGCTTAGCTAGTAGGAAATATGCTACCCGGGAGGCGATCTAGCTGGGATTCGGAGTTGCTGGCGAAAGGCTCAGCTATGGGGTTGTGGGAACTAGTGTCCTTCCTTTGAGGAGATGGTTTCTTGAGCGGTTTGGTAGGCATCTACACGGTGCATTCTAGAGGGCAGCAGGAGAAAACAGAAGTTGTCAGATGCATGGCTAACCATGTCTCCTATTGCCAGGATGATTTGATAGAAATCTGGCATGATGAGTATCTTGGGGTCGGACGGGTTCATCGACGGATTGTTAATTCGGAAACTCAACCCCTGTTTAACGAAGATCATACGCTTTGCATTTGGCTGACAGGAGAGGTTTTCGGCTATGAGGCTGAGAAGAAAGCCCTCATAGCTAGGGGACATCGTTTTCTCTACGAGAATAATGACGCGGAATACTGCTTGCATCTTTATGAAGAAATTGGTGAGCGAGCCTTTGAGCAATTGAACGGTTCCTTTGCTATAGTGATATACGATCTAAGCACAAGGGACCTGTCACTGGTTACCGATCATGTTGGTTCTTGGGGTTTGTTCTACGCGTGTGATGACAAGCAGTTAGCATTTGGGAGTCAACTTCGCCCATTATTGGAGATCGAGGGTGTCCCGCACAAGTTGGATCTCCAGGCTGTATTCGAATTTTTTACTTTTCAGCAACTCTTAGGGGATCGAACGTATTACAAGGCTGTACGAACCGTTCCCCCTGGGACGGTTCTGAACTATAAGGATGGCAAAGTGACCCTAGAACGCTACTGGCAACTTCAATTTAGGCCGGAGGAGAAGCCTGAGAGATACTACATAGAAGCCCTTGCGGATGCCTTCAAGAAGGCAGTGTTGATGCGGACCCGCGGCGAGCACCGATTCTCGGTTCTGCTAAGCGGTGGATTGGACTCAAGGTGCTTACTCGCCGCTGACAAACTGGGCAAGATCAGGCACGCGCTCACTGTCGGGGACATCGATAACAGGGAGGTGCGACTGGCCAGAAGGATTGCCGGTGTAGAAGGGCGCAATCACACTTTTCTACGAAGGGATGAAGATTACTACGCCCGGATTGTGGATCAAGCGGTTGAGATCGCCGATGGGATGGATCGCTTTGATCACGGGCATTTCCTCGGGTTTATCCCCGAGATCCAGGATGATGCTGATGTAGTATTACATGGCTGCGGGTTAGATGGTATCTGCAAAGGGAATCACCTACTGCTTGCGGGATTGAATGTTGCAGGTGTGCGGATTGATGTCCCGGTCCTCAGGAGGGTGAGCATGCGCACTCCTGCGGATACCGTGATGGATAGCAGTAGTTACCATCGTAGGCGGGAAAGCGTTTTCGGGCCTTCTCTCTGGTCAGTGTATTCAGAAGGGATAGGTGCGTCCATCCACGAGGTATTGCAGCGAGAAGATGCGTTTGACTCGTCGCTTGAGAGCGTAGGGCAGTACTTCGCAATCGCCAACACCGCATACAAGCACCACAGTGCGTTGAATGTCTTATGCTTACGCCCTTTTGTAGAGGAGAGGACGGTAGCAACCGACACGGCTCTCCTGGAGTGGTACCAGAAGGTCCCCCCAAGGTACAAGGTTGCCGGTAGGATCTTCAAGAAAGCGATGAGGATGATTGCCCCGGAATTGCTTTCCATTCCGGACTCAAACACGTGGCTCAGGCCGAGCGTTTCGGTGTGGGCTGATTGCATGGCAAAACAGATCAGGTCGGTTCTGGGCATAGCTAGGCGCAAGATTTGGACAAGCCGCTATGGGACCTTCACAACGCAATCATCTTGGCCCAACATGGATGAACTGGTTCGCCAAAACACGAAGCTTCAGCGGCTTATCAAAGTGACGATCAACGACCCGGAGGCCCTGGATCCCACGATTTTTGACATAGCCACAGCGAATAGGGCCTTTCAGGAACACATTGGACGAAGTCGCAACGCTCATGATTTGCTCTTTCTCCTACTCACTTTCGGCAGATGGTTCAAGAAACATGGGCCAAAGTGATCATCGGGATTGTGGATGCAGTACATGTGAATGTTAGAAAAGGAATGGAGTAACGTCGGGCGATGGTTAAATGGGGATTGAAGGAGTAGGGATCAAGGATGCAAGGGGAAAGGATTAGGGATTGAAGGATCAAGGAGACAGCGTTGAATTCCTGGAAGAAGCTGGAGGTCTGGGAAAAGGCCCACAGTCTGGTTCTACGGATCTATACGGTAACTGCCGGATTCCCAAATGCCGAGCGCTTCCGGCTTACAGACCAGCTTTGCCGCGCAGCTGCTTCCGTTCCAGCAAACATTGTTGAGGGCCAATCAAGACAGACTACTAAGGAATACGTCCACTTTCTCTACAATGCTCGCGGCTCTCTGGAAGAAACGCGGTATCATTTGCTCTTAGCTAAAGATCTTAAACTACTCGACTCGGATGCATATGCTTTACTGGAGAGGGACTACGAAACAGTGAGCAAGATGCTCAACGGACTAATTCAATCGCTCAAGCAAAAGGAGGGATCACAGTAGCAGTAAGAGAGAGGGGGGACATGCTCAGGACTGATTGCGAAGTGAAAGGATTGGCTGGTCCATATCCCATAATCCTGAATCCATATCTCTGATCACTCTCGACTCTGACCGACTCAATGAACCCTACGAACTCGACGAATTCACAACTCGTGGCTCAGACCTTCTGGGCGGATAAACGAGTTGTGGTCACCGGCGGCGCAGGTTTCCTGGGCTCTAACGTTGTGAGAAAATTGAAAGAGCGTGGCTGCGAGCAGATCTTCATCCCTCGAAGCAAGGACTATGACCTGCGGGATAAAGAGGCCGTCATCCAGATGTATGTGGATAGCAAGCCGGACATCGTGATCCACCTCGCCGCGGTAGTCGGTGGCATCGGTGCCAACCAGAAGTATCCCGGTAAGTTTTTCTACGATAACGCCATCATGGGGATTCAACTCATCGAGCAGGCGCGGCGGTACGGTGCCGAGAAATTCGTCTGTGTGGGCACGATCTGCGCATATCCCAAGTATACCCCGGTGCCCTTCAAGGAGGAGGAACTCTGGAATGGCTACCCTGAGGAGACCAACGCGCCCTATGGTCTTGCGAAGAAGATGCTCCTTGTGCAACTTCAGGCCTATCGCCAGCAGTATGGATTCAACGGGATTTACCTATTGCCGGTGAACCTCTACGGCCCGGGTGATAACTTTGATCCTGAGTATTCCCATGTGATCCCGGCGATCATCAAGAAGTTCGTCGATGCCAAACGCTGCGGGGAGGAAAAGATCATTGCCTGGGGGACGGGAGAGGCTACACGCGAGTTCTTATACGTCGAAGACGCCGCGGAGGGGATTGTTCTTGCCACCGAGCATTACAACAAGTCGGATCCTGTCAATCTGGGTGCGGGAGAGGAGATCAAGATTAAGGACTTGGTCTATCTGATTAAGGAGCTGGCGGGTTTTCAGGGTGAAGTGCAGTGGGATACCTCCAAGCCCGACGGCCAACCCCGTCGCAGATTGGATACCTCAAGGGCAAAGGAAGAATTCGGTTTTGAGGCTAAGATGAGTTTCCAAGAGGGGCTTGCGAACACGATTTCTTGGTACGAAAGCCGCAAGTGTGATTGAGCGCGGCATGAAAGTCCTACTCGTCAATCAGTTCTTCTTCCCCGATGTCGCCGCGGTTGCTCAGCTAATGGCCGATTTGGCGGAGGATCTGACGGAAAAAGGTATCAAGGTAGGCGTTTTGTGTGGCCGGGCGAAGTACAACCGAGAACGCAACGACCCTCGCAATTCTGGCCGTGATCTTACACAGGTAAAGATCTACCGGCTACCATCGTTAAATCTGAAAGGACGAAGTGGGTTTGTGCACCTGCTTAATTACCTGTCTTTTTTGCTTTTAGCTCCGCTTCGAGCGATTATGCTCCCCCAGTACGATTGCACTGTCGTGTTCACCAATCCTCCTTTGATCGCCTTGGTCGGTTGGCTCCTTAAGCTGCTGCGTGGGACGAAATTCGTCTACGTGGTTGAAGACCTCTATCCCGATGTAGCAATTGGCCTTGGCCTCTTAAAGCATGACAGCATAGTGACGAAGGTGGCAGACAAGGTGTCAAGCTTTCTGTTAAGACATGCCGACCGGGTTGTAGCGCTTGGCGGCGGGATGGAGCAGGAACTAGTGTCAAAAGGAGTGAAAGAAGACCATATAGCTAGCATCCCGAATTGGGCAGATGGCACTGATATCTACCCTCTAGAGAAGTCTAAGAATTGGTTTGTGGAGAAGCACCATCTCAAAGGGAAATTCGTTGTTCAGTACTCTGGCCATATGGGGGAGGGGCATGATTTCCTAACGATCTTGCAGGCCGCTAAGAAACTAAGAAAATACATGGACATCGCTTTCTTGTTTATTGGGGATGGTCCTAGACGGCCAGAAATAGCGGAATTCAAAGCACACCACAAATTGGACAACGTACTACTCCTGCCTTATCAAGACCGAGCGACCTTGCGGTTTAGTTTGGGGGCTGCCGATGTCGCTTTGATATCGCTCAAGAGCGAGCTAGAATCCCTGATGCTCCCGTGCAAGGTGTATGGGATCATGGCTTCTGGTCGACCGTTCATCTATATTGGAAGCGAGCAGGGTGAGATCAGTTGGATCGCACAGACGGCTGGGTGTGGATTCACTGTCCCACCAGGGAATGCAAAGATGCTTGCCGAAACCATTCTGAAGCTTCGCCAAGACGAGCGATTGAGACGGGAACTAGGCAGCAGGGCTAGGGAGTACTTCCTCGAATACTTCGAGAGGAAACGCTCAACCACTCGATATTATCATCTTTTGGTCGGTGTAGTAGAATTGAAGAGTTGAAATAGACGGGCGTGGGTAGTGGAAAGAGAAAAGACTTATCGCTTTGTGGGGTCTCAGAAACCCCGCTGATGACGAGAAGAGGGGAGATTGATGGATATCACCGTGGTAGGATTGGGGTATGTGGGAGCGGTGGCAGCGGCCACCCTGGCGAAGGCGGGCCACAAGGTCTTGGGCGTCGATGTCAGCCGGGACAAGGTTGCTGCTTTTAGGCAAGGGACTTGTCTATTTTATGAGCCTGACTTGTCGAAACTTGTTACTGCAGGGCTGGAAG
>CAZHQV010000016.1:0-25057 GCA_964534285.1 uncultured Dehalococcoidales bacterium | reverse complement strand
TCCCAGTTATGCGCCTGTTGCTCATTCCGGTGACAGGGGCGGAAGCTGGCATTTCATTTCACAGTCCTCGGAATTGTATTGTCACCGTGGGCGGCGGTTCGCTACACAAAACAAATATATCGTTTCGTCTGATTGCGTGTGCACCAGGAAAAGGCGACTAGACACGAACCACCTGTGGGCCAGTATTACCTTTCACTACCCTACCTGATGTGGTGAGCAGGCGGTAGTTTTCTTTCCTGTCCGTCCTGTCAGGCCAGCATATAATCATGCAATTGCCGCAGGTCAAAAGCAGCCTCTTCATAAACAGGTCGAACTGCTCCCAGTCACGCATGTCGCGTTTCTCTAGTTCGAGCACTTCTCGCAGCAGTCGATTGTGTGGGTCTTGAGCGTACTCCAGGACTCTTCGTTCAAACGCCTCCTCGCCACCCCGTCCGGGCAAATCAAGTACCTTATATGACCATGTTGACCATTTGGCATTAGGGTGGCTCACTCCGTTCGCACCGCCGCACGTTACAAAACAGCGCAAGTTGCTCGCCTTCTTGCTATGTGTATGGGTACGGCCCGCTATAGTAACCGTCGTCTGCTCTTTCATTGAAATGAAATGGCTGGGGCATGCGGCGGCGCATAGGCGGCAGTTCTGGCAGAAATCTCCCTCTGCTAGTGGATCAGGCTCTAATTCCACTGAAGTTACTACAGATGCCAGGGACACCGTTGCCCCGTATTCGGGAGCGATGACATTGCCACTCCAGCCAAGCCACCCGATACCTGAGGCCACCGCCACATATCTATGTGATAGGGGAGGTACCATTGCCATGAATGGCCCTTTTCGGTACTCAATGTTCGGGAAGGAAAACCATGCTTCGTAGCCCCTGTCTCTGAGTAGCGCTTCAATCGCCTTCCCAGCCTCCTCCAACTTCATGTATGAGAGCTTAAGGTCAGTGACATGAGCCATCTGGTCTTCCTTGCCTAAATAAGCGCGTATCGCAGCTTTGTCCAGGCTCACAGCTAGAGAAATGGCAGACCTGGCGTTAGGAAGTACGTATGCCAGGTCCCCTGATGGCGGAGCATCGCTGAGACGGTCCTTGGAGGTGAAGCCCACTTTGTCGATGCCTCTCTCCCCGGCAAGGGTCACAATTGCGTCCTTTAAGCTCCTTATACTCTTCCGTGATCGTATAGTCTGCAGCATATCCAGTGATTCACCTCCTTTTTCAAGTGCCAAACACAAAGCCAAACTTTAGCCTATCCTATGATATTATGGCAAATGACCTAGAAGGGGACCTACCTATTTTTGCCACTAGGTGCAGCCTCTTTTGAATACAAGACATTTGTGCGGTTCCGCTACACTTAAATGACGCCACGCATGCTTGAGCCTTTGTTGATTTCAGAGTACACTCCGTAATCGAGTATGGAGTAGGGGTATGCCATGAAGGTTTTAGTTGTCTATGACTCGGTCTATGGGAATACGGAGAGAATTGCCAAAGCTATCGGCGGTGCTATTACCGGTGAGGTTAGGGTGCTCCGTGTGGATGAAGCGAATCCTTCCGAACTAAGAACGATTGACCTTTTCATCCTTGGCTCTCCAACCCAGGGAGGCAGGCCGACGCCGGCGATTCGAGACCTCCTTAACAAAGTCCCTGAGGCTTCTCTTCAAGGTATCAATGTAGCTGCGTTCGATACCAGAATCTCTACGAAACTTGTCGGGGTCTTTGGATATGCCGCTGGACGCATCGCCCGCAATCTGAAAGGAAAGGGCGGTACTCTCATAGCGTCTCCGGAAGGTTTCTTCGTCAAAGGGAGCAAAGGTCCCCTGAAAGAGGGAGAACTAGAGCGGGCTGTGGGTTGGGCTAAAGGAATTTTGGAGACCAAGAAGTAATTCTGTAATGCGCTTCCTCACTTCACACTTAAGACCAGCACGCTACGGTATGAGGACCTCGCTGACTTCGTCCAGTGCTACAACCCGAGTAACCGCTTCGACCGGCAAGAAACGGAGCGGTTTAGGTCTTTCAGCTACAAGGAGCTTATACAAAGGGACAAGGTCAGCCTTGATATATTTTGCCTGAGAGACGAAAGCCTTGATGATGCGAGCACTCTTCCTACACCAGATGTTCTGCCTGGGGAAATTGCCGAAAACCTTGAGGCAGCTCTCGAGCAATTCAGTGCTATCCAGCAAGACTTGGGAAAGGCGTAGTAGGGAGATTCCAATATACGTGCTTCAGAGTCAAGCCGGTTCGGTCAATCAAAATGCTCGGACCTGCTAGGCAAAGTAAATATTCTGAAGGCGATTTCAACCTTGGCTCGCTTTCTACACCTATTCAAGCTCTGCTCACTACGCACTTCGTCATAAGGTTCAATCCACCTAGTGAGTCAACCTGGTTCTGCGGTAGCAGGTACAGCCGATAGGACCAAGGTTGACCGTTTGCAAGGTCTGTTCTATCCACTTCAGGTATTCGCTGCAAGGTCTTTCAAGATTCTGAGCACAAGGCGCGGACGCCACTACGCCAATTGGGTATGGTCGCATGCATTGCGCCAATAGCACACGGTCATATATGCTATGCGTAGTGTTGCCGCGAGGAGGGTTAGCAAAATGGCGTTCAAAGACATCTCCGTTGCTTTGACGAATGAGGTTGGCAGAATTCAACAATTGGTTGCCGGATTACGCTATCAAGAGGCTGAGAACGAGTTATCAATAGCTGAACAATTGCTCCAACAGCTTGAGGCAGCAATGGACTCCAGTAATGTGACTCAAAGGCAGATACTGCAGTACCGCAAGATTGATATGGACGCTCTCTTTCGCAAGGTTGAAGATGGGCTACACCGACGTGAGGCGGGAAAGAAGGAGGATGGAAACATCGCCTTCAAATGCAATTGGAATGATAAGGGTTACAAGGGTGTATGTAGTGATGAGGCGTATCAATACAACCTCCGTTACGGAGGTCCATGGTGTACGAATCAGCACGGTAACTGCAGGGATTTCGTAGATTTTGACCCCGTACCTCAGGATATCTGCTACGAGGCGAGGGCCCTAATAGACTGCAAATTCGGGGCGGGGTGGGACCACGACCAATATGGGAACCCGATTCCAGGGGGAGAGCGGAAGATACGGTCAGCGAGAAAAGGCAAAATGGCTCTTCTGACGACCATCCCTCCAGGTATCTCGGATAGACTTGTGGTTGGTGCCTTCCTCATCGATAAGGTGTTAGATGACCCAGCGGTCGAGACATTCATAGTTGGAGATAGGGATTTCACGCTTGATGATATGCTCCCGTGTAGAATCAAGTTTTGGGACTTCCACAAGAACGCCCTGAATCCGAGTTCTACGGCTTGGGCAACTGGCCTTTTCCGCTATGTGTCTGATGTCGCTGTATTAGGGATATTGGAGCAATACATACATGAGAAGAACTCGACTGGCGGAGATACCACAAAAGCAGTGGATCTCCTGAACAGACTTAGGGGCGCGTCCTCTAAGTAGGGTGCCTTCTCATACGAGTTAGTCCGAGCACTGCATTGTTGGTACTACCGACGACAAAAAGCCAGATTGTATGCCCTTCACAGAAGCTGCTTCACGCGGGGGTAGACGCAGCACTGAAGAGTGAACCTTTGTTTGGGAAAAGCCACAAGGGTTAGACGCTACTTGGGTGGTGATATGTCTTTGAGTTTTTCTGAAGCTGGCTCCCCACCAACGCCCCAGTGCGTTTTGGGAATTTCATGAACGATTACTTCTACAGCATGTTCTGGGACGCCCAAATCCACGATGACTTTTGTTATACCCCGTATCATCGTTTTGACTTTCTCCTCTCCAACACCCTCCCAGAAGTGTACGTGAACAATAGGCATTTTGCCTCCGCATTAGATTTTCATCTGAGCTCAGTGCTAAGTATAGCTACATCAAATGGGAAAGTCATCTTGGATCCAAAGACGAAGCCGTTTCCACCCTCATCACTTTTTGCGTTGTCATGCAGCCTATTGAACACTCCATCGCAGTGTTAAGTGTGGCGTCTAATAGGATAAGCATATCGTCTCCAGGTGATCTTCCTCTGTGGAAGGTGGCTTGCCGCTGACCGCAAGCTATTGACACTGCCTCCCTCCTGCGGCGACAATACAGAAGACTTCCAGTTAGGAGGAATGGTACTATGGCAACAGCTTATTGTGTGAAGTGCAGGAAGAAGGTCGAGATGAAGAATCCCAAGCAGGTTACACTCAAGAATAACAGGCCGGCAGTGCAAGGTTTTTGCCCTGTTTGTGGCACAAAGATATTCCGAATAGGGAAGGCGTAGGCAGATCAGGTGATGAATTTGGGCGGGACCATCACAAACTTGAAAACCAAAGGCCGTGTCCACTTCAACGTAATTGAATAGTCAACAGGACGTCGGGATGGGGCAGGATAGCTGGAGGAACCCATGCCCCGAACGAACTGGCCGAGCGAAGTATGAAAAGGAGGAGGTGATAGCAATGTTGTTCTATGTGAAAGGGGGGCCCAAACACAAAGAGGGACCACCCCCGCTTCCACCTGACAAATTGTTGGAACACGTGGTAAAGGAATGGAGAACTATCATCGACGTACGCCAACAGGGCAAAATTCTGGCAGCATATGGATATGTAGATCAACCAGGCGGCTTCATTATCTATGACGTAAGCTCGAGAGAAGAGCTCGATGATCTGCTGACCCAACTGCCTATGCACCCCTTTACCGAATTCGAAGTTGTGCCGTTGATTACTGCCGAGCAGGCTTTGGAGCGGGCCAAACAAGGCAAGACCTCAGGGCCAGGACCTGAAGAGTAGCCTAGAGCATCTCGGGCCTCACCATGACCTCGTCCTAGTGTGCAAATGAGGTGACTGGAATTTCGGGGAACTTGGCCGCAGTAGATGAGCTTTTCGCCACCGACCTCATGTGGCACTATGCCCCTCCCCGACTGGAAGTAGCGTAACCATCTCTTTGGTGGTGCCATGCTATTCCTCTCTTACCAAGGTGCGATTGGCAAAGTGAGCTTTGGTTATCATGTAACCCAAAGCGATGAAAAGTTCACCCCAACTCGCCTAAGACGATTTCTTTGTGTTATCATCAATCTTAACGACTAGGTAGATCTCTACAGGGGAATAATATGACCACCCAACAAGTCGGCGTGTGTGGGATGACACGTTGCGGTGAGAATCTGTTTTTCTGCAGCGAAATTTTGGATAACCCTCGCAGCAGCCTTCTGGCGTTCAGGGTCCATGTCCACCAGAGGGTCATCCAAGATCAAGAATCCCTCCAGGCCCTCCAAGAAGTACCGAGCCATCGACAAGCGTAAGGCCAATCCCAAGCCGACTTTAGTTCCTATAGAAAGCAACGTGAAAGGGATCTCTAACCCATCAGCGCGTATGGCCTTGCCCAAATCGGCCTCTGCCAGATTGACAGTCTTATATCGATCTGCAGTCAATGGCTCTAGAACTCTGCCTAATTCCTCTAACCAGGGATTTAGGGTTTCCGAATCTTTGTCCATTTTGACCTTCAGAAAGGTGTCGCGGATTTCTGCAACAGCTTCTCCTTCCCTCTCTACCTGCTCGAAGTGATGTTCAGCCACTCCAACGTGCGCCTCCATTTCCTCTCGTGTTTCCTCGGGTGCGCGTGCTTCCAATCCGGCTTGCCGGATGAGCAAGCCTGACAATTCTCTGTCTTTTTCCTTCAAGGTTTCCTGCTCTTCCTCAAAGTCTTTGATGAATTTGTCTGGGTCCTTCACCGACATTGGCAAGGGCCTAAGATTTCGTAGTTTTTTGTCTCGATCCTTTAATTCGGCTCGTTTTTCCACCAGCAGATCCAGTAGGTGATCCTGGGATTCATATTCCTTCTCCCACTCTCCTAACTCGTTGGTTTTGGATTCAATGTCACTTTCAGCCTGGTTGATTTTTGTGTCTACAGTCCCTTGCTCTTTGCCAATGGAGCCCGTTGACCGAGGCACCTTTGCCTGAGAAGCTGCCTTAGCCAAGGCCTCCAGCTCTTCGTATACTTCTCCTTCCAAGATCTCCTCAAATTGGGCCTTCAAGTTGGCCACAGCCTCGCTCTGCTTCCTATACGCCTCATAGACCTCTTTAGCATGAGAAAAATCGATGAGAGCTAGACGATTCAACAAGCCATGATAGTCTTCAGAGACCTTATTATAGGAGGCCTGTGACTCGTCAAAATTCATCTCACCTGATCTAACCTTTAATATCCAGTCATCGTGCCGGATTTGGATCTGTCCACCTGCAGAAAGTTCAAAGGATTGCCCCCGTTTCATTGCACGGGGGGTCTCTTCTTCGAAATCCCTAGACACTCGGAATTGCATCGCTTTTTTAGTAGTCATAGTAAGTGCAAGCTTTCCCGCCTCTAGACTGGTTTCTAGCTGAATCAACTGGTTATGCAGCACCTCCAACGACTGGTAATCTTCTTGCTCGATCGCCGTCATTCCGAGGAGAGTCTTGTGTGCTGTCTCCCACTCCCTTTTCTTCTTTTCTGCCCACTCAAATTTTTCGTGTTTCCTCTTATTCAACTCATACGCCTCCGCCTGCCGCATTTCTTTCATCAAGCCTTTATGCTTCCTCGTGAGGTCTTTAAGGTTTTGTTTTATGGTCTTAATTTCCTGGGCAATTGTCGGCCACTTTCTTGAGATTTCGCGTAAACGTTTTTCTTCCTCTTGAAGGGCTGTTTTCTCAGCCTCCAGACGTATGCGGAGTCTGGCATCGTCGACCACCAGCCGGTTCGCATCAACGAATTTCCTCAAAATGGTTATCTCTTCCGAGAGGTCACGGATTTGTTTAACCAGTTCCTCAACTTGTTCCTCGTAGCGTCGTATATCATTGAGGGCTTGTTTCAATTCTTCCTTCTCGTAGTATGCCCTCAAGATCTCGCCCAAACTCTTTCTCCACGGATTGTCAACTCCCCGGCCACCCTCAGGATGATTGAATTCCATGTCCCATCGGCTGAAATAGGCATTATGCAGATCCTCGATTGTTTGGCTCAGCTGTTCGATGGACACACCATCGGTCTCGAAGACTGCTTTTCGCAAAACAGAGGCTAGGTCTTGTGCAGCTTCGGAATTTTCACTTAAGGAATCAAAGGCATAACTGAGACCTGATTGGTTAGCGAACAGTACAGAATTGAATGTACCTTCCCTCAAGACTAACAATTCCTGTAATTTATCTTGGATAGCTTGCGCATCGGCTAGCAGGCCGCCTCCGGGGAGCCTCAGTTTGGATTCTCTTAACTTCCCCCAGGATTTCGCCAAGTGATAGACCTCTTTGCCCACCAGGAAGCTAAGTTCAACCCTAATCGTATCCCCGCCGCCCAAAGGCATAAAGGGCATAATCTCCCGGTCACGTATCCGTTTTCCGTAGTGTGTTGGCATGAAAAGGACCATTCTTAGTGCATTTAACAGTGTGCTTTTTCCTGCTTCATTGGGACCCAAAATAACATTTAGTCCCTCATCAAAAGTGACCTCTTGTTTGGTCATCCCTGCGAAAGGATCGAGCTTCAATCTACTAATAATCATTGTTTGACCTCCTGTATGAGATCATAAGCGATTTGTAGCGAGAGCGGATTCCGCTTCTCCTTTGCCAATGTCATCAATAAACTGTGCGGAAACGAGTTTTCCGTGAACTCTCGGTCAATGTCTTCCGGTGTAATTTCCCGGAACAGCTCAGCCATATCTACTTCTAAGTGAAGAACGGATTCCTTCAGTTCTTCGGATAGAGATCTCCGCTCGTCATAGATTTCTCTACCGACTCGCCCCTTCAGCTTGAGTTTTACCAGGCATTGTTCACTCTTCCGTTCGCGAAAAAAAGACCTAAGTGCTTCCACATCATCTTCTCCATAGAGTTCCCTCTCTATCGTAAAAAACCGGCAGCCACCAGTCTGAAGCGATTGGTAGCGCACTGATTTGTCTTCGCCCAGTTCGATTAGCCACACATAACCAGGATGCTTACAATCAAACCCGTCTGGTTCAGGAGTGGATGGGAAGAAGATCCGTGCCTCTGTTCCGCTTTCTTCGTCTGGATAACGGATGTGGGTGTGTCCCATAAGCCATAGGTCCACACCTGCAGTCTGTAACTCCTCTTTTGACATTGGGTAATAATCTTCATTGAAATCGGGCGATAATCCATCTAAACTTCCGTGGGCAATGCCCACATTAAGTTTCGCCCCTAGATCCTTTGGGCATTCATGTACCCAGCCTATTGCGTTCCTACTTGAATGCTTAGACATACATGGAGCCGCATACACTATCATGTCAACGTCATGGCGTCTTAAGTCATAAGGCTTGGGTTCACCTAGAAGAACGGTGTTCTCGCTGACGGCCTCATAGAATTTAGGCCAAAGGGGGTCCTCCCCTTTTTGAATATAATCGTGGTTTCCGGGAAGAACCAAGATCAGCCGTCCCTCGAACCTTTTCAAAAGGTCGGCAGCGCGTAGGATATCCTTTCGTGAGACCCTTGGGTTATGGAACAGATCACCAGCAATAACCAACAAATCGCTGTCCTGCTTGTTGGCAATCTTGATCAAAGAACTGAGTGTGTCAAAACGCGTCTCAACTAGGCGTTCTTGAACTTCTGGTGTATACCCACGGGCAAATTTCATACCAAGATGCAGGTCTGCAGTGTGTAGAATCTTAATTGTCATAGTTTCCCTCCGTTGGGTCAAGAATAGACATGATGCGGTGATGAGCTTGAACCTTAAGGGTATCAATATTCCCCACAGATATTTCTCTACCAGAGCGGAGAAAGACCAGCACCACTTCTTGCACCGGTTTCCCCGTAACCTCACTTAAGGCAAAAGCGTAGATACCAGCCTGCAAAGCGTACCGTTTGTGATCTTCCAACAGCGCCGTTTCGTCATCTATGACGTCTGTCTTGTAATCGACTATTGCAAAGCCATCACCATCTTCAAAAATCAGGTCAATGAAGCCCTCTATACGCTCCTGACCTACAGGCACGCTGACAAATACTTCTCGGTAATATCGACCGGAAGCTACCGCTCGTCTGACTACCGGTGAATCCAGTCCTCTACGGGCTAGTTTTGCCACCTCCTGCCAGCGGCTTGTGATACCCTCGGCTGCTGCCTGCGCCCTGCTTATCTGCTCCAAACCTGCTGCAGTAGCTAGGTCCACGCTTTGTAGAACGCTATGAACAGCTCGCCCCAAGCTCGTACCGCCGCGGCCTCGTCGGTATGAGACTTCTCCTCTCTCAGCTTCTTCCTTGTCCATGCGTGCAATAGTAGTTACTGCCACAGCAGCCGGCCGGGACGCCCTCTGCAATACGGTTTCACGCCACTCCAGCCAAGCATTTCTGTCAGCCTCGGTATCCATCGTCGGATCTCTAACGGCTTCAGTCGGGGTCTCCTTTACTGGACTTATCGGAGACAAAAGTATCTCGTGCCACAACTCTGTTCTATCTGAGCCCAAGCGACCGATGACTGCTGCAGGTGATTTTTGGTTTTTCTCCGGATGAAATAGGCTCACGACAAGATGGTCTCTGGCCCTAGTAGCCGAAACATACATAAGCCGGATATGTTCAGCTTCTTCGGCCAGCTTCTGCTGCGCTTGTGCGACTTCATAGGCACTTGTGGTAAAAGCTGGGCCACCACTAGCCCCGATACTTACTTCTACTGAACGATTTCTGTAGTCAAAGATGACAGGGTCGGCACTGTGCCTTGAATGGCTGCCAAGACCTGACAATATAACGATAGGGAACTCTAGACCTTTAGCACCATGGATAGTCATGATCCGAACAGCATCTTCGTCAGTTTCAGGCACAGGAATCTCTACCATGCGAGCATTTTCGTCAGCTTGTCGTTCTATCCAGTCTAGAAAAGACCGGAGAGAATTTCCCCCAACCTGAGCAAAGGCTCGGGCACGCTCTACAACGAAGCGTAGCCGACGCAGCCGTTCTCGGGGTCTTACCCTTCCGAAACACACCTCTGCCATGCGGCGTTCGCGTATAAGCCTCTCTATGATTTCATCGAGTTGTGTCCAGGTACGCTCTTGGTGGTATCGGTAGAGTGTACTCAGTGCATCCTTCACTGGTCCCTCTGCTGTACCAGGTGTAACATAATCCAAGCGTCCGCCGTTTTCCACAAACTGTAGAAGTTCCACATCGCTACAGCCAAAGCCTGAGGAACGTAGTGCCGCTACCAAAGCTACCTGGTCAGCAGGTGAATCAATGGCTCGTAAACATGCTAGGATTTCCCTAACATCTTGGGTTCCCAGAACCAGTGATTGACTCTCTACACGGTAGGGAATATTTGCTGCCTCCAATGCCCGTTCCAAAGCCTGGAGACTAGCCCGTGTTGGAATGAGAATACATATGTCTTTGTATCTAGCACATCGTAGCTTAGCCTTTTTGTCATCGCGCACCATCCAGGAAGCCGACTTCATATTCTGGAGTACAGTGGTAACGGCCGTTGCCTCCTGCCGTCGTACTGAAGTCATCCTTCCCTCCCTAGAACCGCCAAACCAGTGTACTCCGAGTGGCGGCCTTACTACAGGAGGAGTCCACCTGGCTATGAGTTCTAAATAGGGTGCCTGTACCCCCGGTATACCTTGGCCCATCCACTGGCTGAAAACAAAGTTCACCCACTCGATGATAGTTTTCTGGGAACGGAAGTTCTGTGTGAGAGGGATAGTGTTACCTCCCATGAGGTCATGTACTTGTTCTACTGAAGCTATGTCAGCACGCCGGAAGCGGTAAATGGACTGTTTCGGATCACCCACTACGAACAGTTTGCCAGGCACAATCTCTACAGTAGTCCAGCCTGAAGTATCGCCAGCGGAGTCAGTGGTGCTATCTGAATCTTCAGAGAGGAAGAAAGCTATTTCTGCTTGGATGGGGTCAGTATCTTGGAACTCGTCAATGAGAATGTGGCTGAAGCGTTGCTGAAAGTGAGTCCTCCTTACACTAGGATTATCCCGAAGCAGATTTCGCGCCCATACCAGGAGATCGTGAAATTCTGCCTTACCGGAGCGACGCCGCTCCTCAACATAGTCCAAGGTGAAGCGACGTAGACTTTCGAGTATGGGCATGAGCATGGCTCTGCGGATAGCTTCTATTTCTTGGTTCTTCGTATCCTCAAGTTCTGCAAGGAGCTCCTTTAGTTCTTTGCATCCATTGATGCCCGTTGCCGGATTAGTGTTCCAGTCAGACTGTCTACCTCTGGTGAAGGATAGTTTCCCCCATCTGGCTAAAACGGCTAGCGCAGCATCGCTGTCAACATCGAGAGTGGCCAAACGGTCTCCCTGTCCGGCTACACGATTGGAATAACTGGCTAGCACATCATCTAGTCCATTGATTGCCAGTGGCAGCAGTTTCCGAATTTCAGTAGATGCTTCGATAACCTGACGTACTGCTTCCTTTGGCGGCTCTGATACTGGAGAGAAGCTATCCTGCAAAAGGTCGTAGTTATCGTGGAATGATTTGGCCACTGTTCTCAGGTTATTCAGACCCAGCCCCATGTTCAAAGCTCTTTGCAGGTGTGGGGCCATTGTTTCAGAGTCTAGAGCTTCATCGAGCCACTGCTGCCAGCGTTCCTCGAAATTGATGTCTGCCTCAATCTCTGCTACCACTTCATAATTAGGCGGTAGGCCGGCCTCAAGTGGGCATTCCCGCAGTAATGCTGCAGCGAAACTGTGAAGAGTCTGTATGGAGGCGTTTTCCAGCCCTTGAACGGCATTGAGGCATCGGTTCCGTTCGGCAAGATTGGTCTTAGGGTCTTGGGCCTGTTCTTCAAGTTCCCGCCGAACCCTGTCTCTCAATTCAGCGGCTGCTGCCTCAGTGAAGGTGATAGCGGCAATACCATCCACAGTTGCCCGGCCAGACATGACTAAGGTAACAATACGCGATACTAGTGCCGTGGTCTTACCTGTACCTGCACTCGCTTCTACGAAAAGTGTCTCGTCCAGCGCCGAAGTTATCCGTTCCCGCTGCTCCTGATCAGCAGGTATGAATCCTTCTCTCATTGATTACCTTCCTGTGGTGACTCTAACCCCCTCAGCCTAAGATATGCAGCCAATTCGGGATTCTGAGATTTCCGTTCCCAGAGCAAATCTCGGTTGGCCGGACAGACGCGATCAAAGTCACAGTACCGACAGTTTTCCGTCTGATTATCTGATGAACCTGGATTTGCCGGAAAGAGGCCTTGCTCAATACCCGACGCAATTGTTTCTATCATTTCCTGGAACCGAGCTTCTACCTCGGCTAGTGGCACAGTCTTCATTTCGAAGTTTCCCCTCGCGGTGGCAAACCAATAGAGAGCCACCACGTCAGCCGATCCCCCCATAGCATTATTTACTGCTAGAGCATACACTGGGAGTTGCAGGTGCTGCCCATCTCCCAACGGGTCTTTGTTCATGTCTTTATAAGGGAAGGTGCTTCCAAACTTGTAGTCCACGACAATTATCTTGGAGTGAGAAGCGTTTTCATCCACCCTGTCAATTAACCCCCGTAAGCGTACCTGACTCCCATTCTTAATGGTAAGTACCACCGGTGGAAGACTGTTTTCGGTCGCAAAGCCAAATTCACGCTCTACCCACAGAGGGCGTGACTTCTCTTGAATTCGCCACCGACTGTCTATTTCTAGTAAAGCCATGAGGTCCTGCCGCATCTCTTCTTTGGCTATCCCCCACAGGAGACGGCGGCCGGTAATTCCAGATGCTTCGGCTTTGTCAAACTCGTCTTCAGCTATGTTCATCGGCATTTCCCAATGTGACTGATTCCAAATCTCTCCGAAATCATGCAGCCCTCCCTTCTCTTGGGCAGTCTTAACAAACCTTTCCATAATCCGATGGAGAAGTGCTCCACGGTCTAGCGGCGATATGGTCATGATTTCCTCTGGTCGCTCCAAGACTGAAATGCCAAGAATATCCCCTAAAAAGTAACGGAAGGGACACACAGCCCACCTCTCTAGCCTGGTGGGGGAAAATTGGCTATCCTGCGGAAGGCCCAGACGCTGGCTCTTACCCATCAACTCGAATAACTGTCCATCCCAGACAGTGAAATTACTTCCTTGTCTTCCTTTTTCCATTTGCAGGGCACGATATCCTGGGCTGCCCTCTCTCATCAGGAAATGATCCTCCAAGTGGTAATCCTTTTGTCGCCATCTGGCGATGCTCGACATGTCATAGTCATGACTGTCAGCAGGAGTTAGAGTAATGGCGTATTCGATGCCATGCTCCGAAGAATGTATCAATGAAAGCCATTGTTCGGCTTCCAACTTCTCAATGTCGGCAGAACCTACTGGAGCACCGTGGAGACGGCCGACTTCGCTCACAAACCACAGTGACGGGTACTGGCCACGCTGCGATGCAGCATCTGCCCGCGGATAAGAAAGTATTCGCTTCTGGCCAGCCGCTAAGGCTGCTAGAAAGAGACGCCGCTCTTCAATACGTCTAGCTTGGCGCAGTGGCAGGCTTTCGGTATCTGCCAGTATCCTTCGCATACGGTCTGGCAATACAGGGTCATCCGGCACCGCAGGCGGAAAGGCTCCCTCTGTCATCCCGACAATATATACAATCTCAAAGTCCATGGCCTGCGCAGCAGCTACAGATGCTACGAATACACCTGCACCAGTCGTTCCAGTCCGGCCTGAAGGAGCCTCCAAGATGTCATTAAGCATCAGGCGGAAGTTGGCCAGATCAGTTCCTCCAGGTACCAAGTTATCAAGCACTCTCAGTTCACCTAGAAGTGTCATGACTCGTTCATAGCTGTCTTGGTGCTCTTGTGGCCACTCGGTCGGATGATACGCATGTTTCGTCAGGAGATCCTTAGCCCACCCAGCGTAGTCACTCCAGAGGCTCCCGTCCGGTGGAGGAAGGCTGGAGATTAGTCCCTCAATAAAGAGACTAAGGTGCCGGGCTGATTCTCTCTGCTTTTGAAGTCCTCTAAGTTGAGCCGGGCTTGCCTCTTCTAGATTCTCCATCCTGCCTATTCGCTGATCCAATCCGTCACGGTAACGGGCCAACCGTTCCTGCCACTGTGTAGTGCCCTTAATGATGCCTACCTCACGGGAAATGACTTCCCAACGGGCAAGTTCCTTTGAAGCAAGTTCACCATCTAAGCCGGACTTAACTGGAGCCTCGGCTATCCAGCGCATAACACTACTTCTGGTAAAATCACCTTCTATAACCTCCAAAAGATAGACCAGAAGCTTCCCGGCTGGAGTATCCCTCAATACCGTTGCTTCGGGGCCTGCGAACGGTATATTGGCAAAGCGTAGCTGGCTCTGAATTAAGAAGGCATACGGGTCCTGTTGTCGATATAAGACTGCCATCTTGTGGAAAGGGAGACCCTCCTCGGCCTGACGAGCAATATGGCGTACTACCCAGCGTACTTCTTCCTGAGCATCGGGAGCAATCAACATATGGTGAACACAGTAACTTTGCTGAGGTAGCTTTTGTGTAGATGCAGACTGTCCCAAATACCACTTTAGACGGCCCGCAACCAATTCTGTCATACCATCAGTTTCAGTCTCACCGGTAAGCCCCAGAATCACTGCGCACTGTCTCACTTTACTTAGTGCAACTACCAGAGCCACCTCGCCCGGCGAAAAATCAGATACCAAGTGAAATATGATAAATCCTAGGTCTTTAAGAACACTGGCTACTTTTCCTTCCTCTACAGCCGCGGCGGCAGCCCAGGAAAGCTCCTCCCTGTCGTAATGATTATGAAGCAAGTCTAGAAATAATCGGTACCACTTTGCAATCTGTGCCCGAAGAGAGTCCATTCCCTCAAGGCTAGTCAAGCCAGCTTCTGACAGCCTGGCTAAATCTCTGAAAGTGCATCTAAGAGACGAGTGTAGTCTCGGGTGTCCGGCTACATCACCAAGAGGACCCTGTCCATGCATCTCTTTAGCGAAATGACGGATGGCAGCTAGTTCCATGATAGAAGATAGCGGTGTCTTTTCTTGTTTAGCTAGTTCGGGAGAGCCTAAGTACTCAGCGAGTCTTGGCGGTACCATGAAGCGTACATTTACTAGGCCGTTCTTCGTACTTAAGCTACGTCGTAGGGAAATACCTGCGTACTGGGTAGGGACGGCGATAGTCACGGGGGCAAGGAGATCATCGCCTTTTGCCTCTGCGATCAATTGGGCGAGACGCTCTCGCGCTGGTATACCGTATTCTTCTAGGTAAAGGCATGAAGTGACCATACACACCCCATTATTAGAGCTTTCCGAAGGAAGATAGTCAACATTTCAAGGACAAGCGACAGGTTATTCTGCTCCCCCCGAGAATGGTATACATAAGAATATTCTACGTCCCAGTTGTTATGCTGGCAAGACGTAGGCTTTTAATATATAGCCTGAAGCTAGTTTTTAGTGAATACTGAACTTAATATCGCGGTGTGATACTTCTAAACCTCAGATTACCAGAAAACCTCCCCCTACAAGCAATTATACTAATAACTACTATGGGGAAAATATATTTGGCAATAGCGGTCGAAGCATCGCTGTCCAGCCAAGTAGTTGCACATTCTGACGTGTTGTGACCTGCTCGACTTTGGAAGTTCTTGTACCGCCATCTCTAAAAGCTCCTCAACCTTCTAGTTTATTTCCTTCTACCTAATTGACTTGAGCAAGTAGCTGGGATATATTTGTAGCAACATTCCAGTATATCCAACGAGGTGGTTAATGGAAAAACAAAATCTCAATGAGACAAAGAATCGCATGATCCACATCCGCCTGCCGGAGGAACTTCATAGACGTGTCCGCATTCGCGTTGCTGAGGCTGACCAGACTATTCAAGATTGGGTTGTAGCAGCATTGCAGAGGGAGTTGAATCGGCAGAACAGGGAGAGGAGGTCATCGTGAATACAAAGCAGCCTAGAGGTGAATCGATATCCAAGACAGCACCAAATTTGTTTACTGAGCGAATGGAGGAATTTAAGAACCTCTTCCCAGAGGTTGGCACTGGGGGAAAGATTGACTTCGACAAGCTGAAAATGGCTTTAGGAGAAGAAGTTGATGGCAGACCGGAACGATACTCGTTTACCTGGGCAGGAAAGAAAGATGCCATAAGGCTTCTGCAGGTACCGAGCCGTGCTACGTTGGTTCCCGATAAAGACGAGTCTGTCGCTTTTGATACCACGCAAAATATCTTCATTGAGGGTGACAATCTCGAGGTGCTTAAGTTACTTTGGAAACCCTATTTTGGCAGAGTCAAGATGATATACATAGATCCTCCCTATAACACTGGTAATGACTTTATATACAACGACAACTACCTTGACCCTCTCGATACCTATTTGATGCTCACCGGGCAGAGGGATGTGGGAGGTAATCTACTTGTTAGTAATCCAGAAACAAGTGGCAGGTATCATTCTACGTGGCTTTCGTTTTTGTACCCTCGCCTTTTTCTTGCAAGGCAGCTACTGCAGAACGATGGTGTGATTTTCGTTAGTATTGATGACAATGAGGTACATAATTTAAGGCTTCTGATGAATGAGGTCTTCGGAGAGGAGAATTTTATCGCACAAATTACTATTCAGAGTAACCCGCGTGGACGACAAGCCGAGACCTTTGTCGCAACCGTTCACGAATATCTTCTTGCCTATTCAAAAGATATAGACTATTGCAGACTATCAGGCTCTCCTCTGACTGAGAAGCAGATGAAAGAGTTTAAGTATCAAGACAAGGATGGCCGAAAATACAGGCTACTGGGATTGCGTCAAAGAGGATCAGCCTCACGACGACAAGATCGTCCCGACATGTACTATCCGCTTTACGTTGACACCGAAAGCGGCGAAGTATCGACCGTTAAAGACTCACCCTTCACTGTAGAAGTACTGCCTAAGAAGTCGACAGGTGCTGATGGGAGGTGGATGTGGGCTAAGGAAAAGGTTCAGAAGGAGATAGACAAAATTGAAGCTCGTTTGATCCGCGGACGCAACGAATGGGATATATTCGTTAAAGACTACCTGGATTCTGAAGAAGGCAAGGAGCGAACAAGAAAACTAAAAACGATTTGGTCCGACAAGTCACTCAATTATCAAAATGGAACTCAAGAAATAAAAGAATTACTTGGAGAAGGCGTCTATGAATTTCCAAAGCCTACTGCTTTGCTGAGTGAAATCATCACGATGACAGGTGACGAGGATGCAGTTTGCCTCGACTTTTTCGCTGGATCTTGCACAACGGCTCAAGCAGTGCTCGAAATGAATCGAAGGGATGGTGGCAACAGGCAATTCATTATGGTGCAATTGCCTGAGCCAACCCCGGAAAACTCCGTGGCCAGAAAGGTTGGATACGATACGATTGCTGAAATCGGCAAAGAACGTATCCGTCGTGTTATTGCCAAGATGAATAAAGAGGCTGAAGGTAAGATGGACTTGAGTAGCCGAGAAGTTCCTGAAAACCTGGGATTTAATGTATTTAAGCTAGCAGAGTCAAATTACAGGTCTTGGGCTGGTGTTGAAGAGAAAGACCCGGAAGAATATGCCAAGCAAATGGAGCTTTACCTTGACCCGTTAGTAGAAGGCTGGAAGGAAGAGAACCTCATATATGAGCTAGCTATCAAAGAGGGCTATGGCCTTACCTGCCACATTGAAAAGGCTACTGAGATTACTGGGAACAACATCTGGAAAGTGACTGATGAGGAGAAGGGGCAGTTATTCTTTGTCTGCCTGGATGACAATCTAAAACAAGACGCTGTCAAGTCACTAAGTCTAGGTATTGACAGTCTGTTCATATGCCGGGATAGAGCCCTTGATGATGAACTGGCGGCTAATCTGGCACTCCAGTGCAATCTGAAGGTAATCTAAGGAATCTTGTATGGAATTCAGATTTGATGCTAATCAGGAGTATCAGATCAGCGCTATTGAGGCAGCGATAGGTCTCTTACGTGGCCAGAATCGCATTGAGGTAGAGATGTCTTTCGACCTGGGGTCTGGCTTCGCCGCGATACCCAACCGTCTCGACCTTGATGACGAAAGGCTTCTCAAGAATGTCCAAATTGTTCAAGCTCAAAATGGTATGACTCCCGACGAGAGTCTCCAACTAATTGAGGAGACTATTGATACGGCTTCTGGTTCAAAGGCGGTTCGTTTTCCTAATTTCTCAGTCGAGATGGAAACGGGTACCGGTAAGACATACGTATATCTTCGCACTGCGCTCGGACTATTCCGACATTATGGCATGCGCAAGCTCATCGTAGTGGTCCCATCAGTGGCTATAAGAGAAGGAGTCCTTAAGACACTTCAAATCACCGAAAAGCATTTTGCTGAACTTTTTGGAAACACTCCATACCGCTATTACGTCTATGATTCGTCGAATCTGTCCCAAGTACGACAGTTCGCCCTTTCTACCAGTGTGGAAATTATGGTAATGACCATAGACTCGTTTAACAAAGCCACGAATGTAATACGGCAATCTACCGACCGATTGCAGGGTGAAACACCTATCTATTTGGTACAGGCCACACGCCCCATCCTAATCCTAGATGAACCTCAGAATATGGAGAGCGAACTACGTGTTAAGGCGCTCTCGGCACTAGACCCGCTACTTGCTTTGAGATATAGTGCAACCCACCGAAACCCCTACAATTTGATCTACCGTCTAACCCCCTATGATGCATATCGACAAGGGCTTGTGAAGCGTATAGAAGTAGCTTCAGTTGTCAAGGAAGATGATGTCAATCAGGTATTTCTCAGACTGGATAATATTTCAACTCAAAAGAACACAATCACAGCTCGCATCGCGGTTCACAAACTAATGAAGAGTGGGGTAGTAAGGGAACAGGTGGTTACTATTAGACCGGGAGATAGTCTGGAGGAAAAGACCAACCGGCCAGAATACGCTCCGTTTGTCGTGGATGAGATAAATCCAGGCCAAGGTATGGTCGTCTTCACTAACGGCATTGAACTTAGACTGGGAGACTCTCAAGGAGCCGACAAAGAGGCAATTTTCGAGGCACAAATACGCTACACGGTTGAGGAACACTTCCGTAAACAACGCAGACGTAAAGAGGATAGTATAAAAGTACTTTCACTTTTCTTTATAGATAGGGTTGACAACTACGCGCCAAGTGACGGGCTTATCAGGAAGCTATTCTCGAGAGCCTTTGACGAACTCAAGCATACCTACATTGAATGGAAGGATATCAATGCTGACGATGTACAGGCCGCCTATTTCGCGGAAAAACGGCATAGAGGAGGAGTTATTGAGTCTATTGATTCAATTACAGGTAAGACTAAGGAGGATGAAGTCGCCTATAACCTGATCATGCGAGACAAGGAACAGCTGTTATCATTTGATGAACCGGTTTCCTTTATTTTCTCTCATTCAGCATTGCGGGAAGGCTGGGATAACCCCAATGTTTTTCAGATTTGCGCTCTAAACCAAACAGCCTCAGAAATCAAAAAACGGCAAGAAGTGGGGCGTGGGGTAAGATTGGCCGTCGAACAATCCGGGGAGCGTATACACGATGAGAGAGTAAACGTGTTAACCGTAGTGGCCAATGAAAGTTATGAGAAGTATGTTGAAAAGCTACAACGAGAAATCGAAGATGAATATGGTAAAGATGGACTACCTCCTAAACCAGCGAATGCTCGCAGGCGAGGAGTAGCTAAACTTCGCAAGGAATTTACCCTAAAGCCCGAATTTAAGGAGCTCTGGGAGAAGATAAAGCACAAGACCCGCTATACCGTAAGAATTGACACCCAGAAGCTAATTGACGAAGTGGTATTAGAACTAAATAAGGTTGAGGTGAAGCCACCACGTATCGCCATTACAAAGGCACAGGTTCAAACAGGCTTGAAAGAGGATGTCTTTCGAGCTCTCCAGATGAGTGCTGCTAAGTCAGTACGAGACCTGTCAGGACGTTTTCCTTTGCCGAATCTACTAGAAATCATGTCGAATCTTATGGAGCACTCGTCGCCTCCTGTCCGTATTAGTCGAAGGACGCTGTTGGAGATCTTTAAGCATATTAATAACAAAACAGCAGCAACCAATAATCCCCATGGATTTGCCACCGTCGCTGTCCAAATCATAAAGGACAAGTTAGCTGAGCATCTAGTCAGAGGGATCAAATACTTCAAGATAAACGAGTGGTACGAGATGACACAGCTAGATGCGGAGACTGAGAATTGGCTGGATTATATGGTGCCGACCGAAAGAGCAGTTTATGATCATGTGGTTTACGAATCTGAGGTTGAAAAGAACTTTGTAGAAGGCCTAGAACAGCGAGACGACATTAGGCTTTACTTGAGGCTACCAAGTTGGTTCAAGGTAGTGACTCCCGTAGGAGAATACAATCCGGACTGGGCCATAGTCATGGAAGAGCGGGATGAGTATGGACAGCCTACGAGCAAACCGTTGTTGTACCTTGTGAGAGAGACAAAGGGTACACACAGACTCGAGGATTTACGTCCAGATGAGAGGCGAAAGATTCAATGCGGTAAGCAGCACTTTAAGGGGGCGCTCAATGTTGATTACAGGATCGTCACAAGTGCCAGCGAGCTGCCTTAGTAGTATCTGCCACAGAGCCCCCCCAAGGATTTATTTGAAAACAGCCATCTCCTGAACAAAACTGATTTCCTAATATATGTCAATGCTTGGAAATTGTTGACCCCAGAACAATGTTGCCATACACTAAGTAACTGGGGATGGTAAGCTCATGACAGGTTGAGGAGCAATAGCTGCCTCGTGTTCCCTGTCAGCTGCCGTCTCCCTTTTCTTCCGTAATCCAGGGGTACTGGCTTTTCTTCCCTTGCTCTTACGCCGCGCCTGCCGTATATCTTCGGGCACCTGATATTTTGTCATGATGAGTTCCCTGGCTGCCAGTACGCTTACAGATTTACCGTCTGTGTCTTTCAATTCATAGGGTCTGTCTTCACGGAGCACTGTAAATATTCTAGCCCCTATATGGCTCATCACCGCTCCCATGGCTTGCTTGTGATTCTTGCCGTGATATACCATTTGTCGATAGTAGACCGAGGCAAGCTGCGGATCCCACCGCCGGCCTATCTGCCCAGCCTGGTAAAGAGCCCACTTCATAGCCGCTGGTCCTGCTTTTGTCATCCGTAGCCCTTTTGACTCAACATCGGAGGATTGCTTAGCGGCTGGCACTACGCCGGTCCAGTTGGCAAACTCCGGTTGGCCAGGGAAGCGCGTCGGATCTCCGATGTTGGCCACAAACACTGGTGCGGTATGCTCTCCGACGCCAGGTATGGTGCGCAGGTTGTCTGAAGGGTGGAGCTCCCGATAGAGCTCTTCGATGCGCCGGTCTAGCGCCTTTGATTCCGCTTCTTCCGCTTCCATCAACCTCAGCTCTCGATCTATCTCATCTTGCAGGTCAACAAAGAAGTCCTCGTTTAGCATCCCGGCTGCCGCGCAAAGCTCCTGCAAGGCTAATACATTCTGGCACGCCCGGTAGACGAAGTGGCTCTCAGTCCTTCCTCCCATATTTCCGGGCTTCGCCTGAGTAAGGAAACGATGTAGCGCCTCCTCTCCGGCCTGGATAACCGGGAACGGATTAATTTGAGAGTGGAGGAATGCTCTGACCTGGGCAGACCAGGGATGAGAGAATGCCTGACGTACACCCGGGAGATAGCCATCAACAATAGATCCAATGCGCTTCTTGTGGGTCGTTATCTGATCCTCCAGCCGCTTCCGTTGGCGAGTAAGGCGCTGCAGGGCGTGTATTTGCGCCGGAGCCAGGTAGACTTCATTAAGACGCTCCGGGTCGATAAAAGGCATCTTTGCCAGGGTGAATGCATCGATACGGTCGCTCTTGACCGGTCCCCGGAGATACCGCCGTAGGGCAGCCACTTTTTGCCCCTTAGCTCTCACCACGCGGCACTCAGGGTGACAGGAGCGTAGATACGCCGCAACCATTAACCATGTCAACCCTGCGGGCTCAAACACCACAATAGGGTTAGACCCGTCTCGAAAAATGCGCTGCTCCAAGGCAGCTAGTCCCTCCGGCGCAGTCTGGAAGCTGAAGGCATCACACGGCTGCGCCTTCTCGTCTAGGCAACGGACCCTGTGCTGTCCCTTGTGAAGATCAATGCCTACACTATAAATCATTTACTCCTCCTTACCGAATATTCGGGTTCGGCAGGGCATTGGCCGGATCCCTCTGCCTATTCATGTCTTTTGATGCGGGGCAAGCCTATACAGAACTCCCCCAATTTCCTAAAGCAGGCCACCTGAGGGCCGGCAGGCAATCAGAACGACGGGGCAGCTATGCTCCCCAGACGAATGTGCACCTCACCGGGACCCGTCAGGCTAATTCTACTCCCTGCATGCTACCGTGGTACCCATCACCTCTAAAACAATATACATGACATTTGTGCAGCCTGAAAAAACACGTGCGGCCGATTGCCGGTTGGCGAGGAATAATGTTTCGGCATAGAATAGCGTGTAGCAGGAGGTCCGAAGAGCGCGCGAATGTCCGTCTCAGGTATGCCATACCTCGCTTATGGCTCAAACATCGATTGCCAACAGATGGCGATTCGCTGTCCAAATAGTAAGTTGGTGGGAAAAGCGACTTTGACCGGATACCGTTTCATAATAAATGAGCAAGGCGTGGCGTCGATCATTGCCGAAGAAGGCTCGAAGGTGGAAGGTTTGTTTTGGGACCTATCACCCACTGACCTCAAACGCCTAGACCGATACGAAGGATTACAGGTCCAGCTTTATGAGAAGTGCTTGGTCCAGATCTCCTTGGAAAACGGAAACGTGGTGTCAGCTTTCGCCTACGTAGCAACGAACGCTAATAGAGGGACGCCAAGACCCGGGTATCTTGAGAGAATAGTTGAGAATGCAGAGAAGCACTCATTTCATAGTGCTTATGTAAGCTATCTTAGGAGTTTGTTGTGAAAGACCGTGACTCGCGGTATCAGGCTGCGAAGCGATGGTTTGAGCGCGGCACTGCTGAAAGGAACCCCTTTGATGCGTTTTTCTATCTGTGGATAGCTCTGGTTATTGCGGCCAGATATGGGGCTCAGCGTGAGCCGGAGGACGCGGACTCCAGGACGATCAAGGAGTACTTTACCTTGAACCGTTACGGTGTGATCTTAGCAGTCAAAGAAGAGGACACAGTAGTCGTGCGGTTGCGCAAAAGGCGAGGAATGGAGGGAGGGAAGGTAGTGGAGACCTACGGGCCCGAGCGGCAACGGAAGGGCCGAAGGCAACAGTTTGATAGGTTCGCCTGCGCATACGATGAGCTCACAGATTCGGAAAAACTGGGTACCATTGCTGAAATACTAATTCAGGTTCGCAACAGTCTCTTTCACGGCAGAAAGCTTTATGACGATAAGGAAGACCGTGAACTTCTTGAGCTTGTCAATCCGCTGATGAAATCGATTCTAAGAAACATTGAGGGCTTTGACGGTTGAGCGTTTGGTTCAGGTGAGAACCGCGGCCATGAGGATAGAGTCACATCATACTACTTGGTTTTTGTAAAGGCTCCAGCTGTATTTTCGTGACTTCGGTGGCGGGCGGTCCCAAGCCTCAATCTCCTTGGCCCCCAAAATAGCAGACAGATACGGGATCACGCCGATTTCATCGGAGTCCCATCATACATCATCCGGGTTTGGCCAAGGGGGCGGGGGCACCATGATGTGCCCGGGCTTCTCTGTACCTGATACGGGATCCCAAAACTCGGAACGGCGTCTCCCCGCCCGCCCTGATATGAAGTGCTCCACCTCCTAGTTCGCCACCAGAGCCCTCTGGGGCGAGTGATAGAATTCCTGTTTTTTGACTAGAGTGTAGACCAAGCGCAGCAAGCGATTCAGGGCTGCGCCAATGACTTCCTTCCCATTAAGTGGGTTTGCATGCACAGGGCGCTCCCGCAATCGCTTGGCCCAAGAACGGAAATCTGGGTTGTGCCTGAAGAGAGGTATAACTGCGTTCCAGGCGCTATAACGCAAACGAGGACGGCCCTTCTTACTCATCGGCGTTTGTCCCCGCCTTTTCCCGCCCGACTCTGACTCGATCGGATTCGTACCTGCCATCTTGATTACCTGTTTAGCGCTTCGATACGCCTTCAAAGGCCCCAGTTCCGCTAACAAGGCAGCTGCTGACAGGTAGTTGATCCCAGGTATGGAAAGCAGGTATTTCCCCTCTTCCGTCTGATCCACTAGGCGGACCAATGCTTTCACAAGTGTGCCTGCTTGCCCTTCAACAAGACTATAGCGGTTTACAAGCAATGATACTTCCATAGCCACTGAGCCAGCCCCTGGTTTGATACCAACTGAGGTTCGGGCAATCTGATAGAGAGCGCGAAGTCTGTTCCTCATGAGGCGTCCCCGATGCCGGCTTTTTATGCTGTCAAGGAAATTCTCCTCCTTCATGCTCGCGATAGTCGCCGGTACGGGACAAGTTGAAAGCACTGTCGAAGCAGTAAGGCCGCAAGGGTTCTTGAAGACCTGCGTGAATTCTGGGAAAAGCCCGTCCATTAGCCCTTTCAGAAGGTTAATGATTCTGGACCTCTCCTTGGCCAAGCGGAAGTACGCGCTATATGTGCTGCGAAGATCTGCGTAAACACCCTGGGGAAGCCTAGTTTCAGTAAAATCGCCGGTGAGCAACACACCGGCTGCCATTTCTGCATCTCGGAAATCACTCTTCCGTCGATTGACGTCTCGTCCATCCCGCATGCGCTTCAAAGTAAATTGACTGATGAGGCGAAAGGGTATGCCCCTTTCCTCCAGAAAGTAAGCAAAGTTACGCCAAAAATGCCCGCCCGTTTCAATCGCAAAGATAACCCCGCGGCAGCTAGACTTGATCATTTCAGCCCTGGCATTCTCTAATGCCTGCTCGAAGCCGACCTTTGAATTGTCAAACTTGAACTTGGTTCGCACCATGAGGTTTCCCGTTATCGCTACCGCCGCATGCTTCTTTTTGTGTGGGTCAACTCCTATCGCCAAATATCCTGCCGGAATTTGCTCCAGCTTCCATGCTGCGCTATTCTTCATTTGGTGGCTCCTCCTACTTTAGTTTTTGTCCTCCTAGCGGGACTATACTATTGTAGCCGGAGCCATCGATTCCTCTTATTCCATATACTAATTCTCGGATTTGTGCAATCGTGTTTCTCGTGATGCCCTCAAGAAACACTCACAAAGT
>CAZHQV010000015.1:0-25348 GCA_964534285.1 uncultured Dehalococcoidales bacterium | reverse complement strand
CAGACACTGGGAGAGATCTGTGATATTTTCAAGAGCATGGGCTTTCAGGTTTTTGAAGGACCCGACGTGGAGTGGGATTACTACAACTTTGAAGCTTTGAACATCCCTCGCTACCATCCGGCTCGTGATATGTTTGCCACTCTGTGGATAGATTCTGGGATGCAGGGGAGGCTACTGCGCACCCACACTTCACCAATGCAAATCAGAATCATGGAGAAAACACGCCCACCGATAAGGGTGATTGTACCGGGGCGAGTTTACCGCTATGAGGCAACCGATGCCACCCACGAATCCATGTTCTATCAGGTTGAAGGCTTGGCTGTGGATGAGAACATTACCTTGGCTGATTTGAAAGGCACTTTGTTTGAATTCTGTCGTCGTCTTTTCGGCCAGCACAGAGAAGTTCGCTTCCGCTGCGACTATTTCCCCTTTGTGGAACCTGGTGTAGAAGTGGCGATTGACTGCTTGGCCTGTAGTAGAGGCGGCTGCCGATTATGTGGCTACACGGGGTGGATTGAAATACTGGGTGCGGGGATAGTGCATCCCGACGTTCTCAGGAAGGTCGATATCGATCCTGAGGTTCATAGCGGCTTTGCTTTTGGGTTGGGCGTTGAACGTATTCCCATGCTTCGCTATGGCATAGAGGATATCCGGCTCTTTTACGGTAATGACCTGAGGTTCTTGAGGCAGTTCTGAATTTCTGAGAACTAAGATGAAGGTTTCGCTTAGATGGCTAAGAGACTACGTTGATATCAGGGTTCCTCCAAAGGAATTGTCTGAGAGGCTAACCATGGCTGGTGTGGAGGTCAAGACCATAGAGGCACTGGGTGGCAACTGGGAGAATATGGTAGTAGGGGAGGTATTAGCCTTAAGTCCTCATCCTAACGCTGATCGGTTGAAGCTAGCTGGTCTCGATCTTGGCGGACGGCAAGTTACAGTAGTATGCGGTGCCCCCAACATCAACGTTGGTCAGAAGGTGCCTTTTGCTCCTGTAGGAACCCAGCTCATTGATGGTCATACCGGAGAAGTTGTCACTCTGAAGCGGGTGAAGATCCGTGGCGTTCTTTCCGAGGGCATGGTTTGCTCAGAAAAGGAGCTGGGGATTTCCGAGAGCCATGATGGCATCATGGTGCTGGCGGACGCGGCTCGCCCTGGTATGCCTCTTAATGAGTATCTAGGAGACCTGATCTTTAATATTGACATAACGCCCAACCGCCCGGATTGCTTGTCAATGATGGGCATTGCCAGGGAGATTGCTGCGCTGTACGGGCAGACGCTCAACTTGCCTGAAGTCCATTATGGAGAGACAGAGGCTCCGATAGATTCCTTTATCTCTGTCAATATAGTTGACGCAGATCTATGTCCCAGGTACTGTGCTAGCTTGATCAAAGGAGTAAGTATTGGCTCCTCCCCAAACTGGCTGCAACAACGCCTAAGTAGCTATGGAATGCGACCGATCAACAATGTTGTTGATGCTACCAACTATGTGATGCTGGAGTATGGCCAGCCTCTGCACGCCTTTGACTATAAGAAGCTTGAAGGGAATCAGATTATTGTTCGAAGGGCGTGGGATGGTGAGAGGATAATCACTCTGGATGGTGTTGAGCGTGCACTCAACCGGGACATCTTGGTTATTGCTGATGAGGGGAGGGCTGTGGCTATCGCTGGAATGATGGGAGGGTTGAATACTGAGGTCGCGGCAGAGACTGACGCCATTCTAGTTGAATCGGCGAACTTCGATCGAGGTGCGATTCGTCAAGGGGCCGCTTACCTCCAACTGCGAAGCGAGGCCTCTGTGCGCTTTGACAAGGGGCTGAACCCGGATTTGCCGCTGTTGCCGTTGGAAAGGGCTACTCAATTGGTACTAGAGTTGGCTGGCGGCAGAGCGGCTAAGGGCATAATTGATGTCTACCCTGGAAAGGCGGAATCAAAGCCTATTCTTCTTTCTGCTGAGCAAGTGAAGCGGCTTTCGGGTTTGGAGGTAGGTGTTGAGGAGATTGCTGGAGTATTGAAGCTCCTAGGCTTTGAATGCCAAGCTACTGGCTCGTCTTCGCAGACCTCGGTTGTTGCTCCGTATTGGCGAAGCGATGTCAACTGTGCTGCTGACCTTGTGGAGGAGGTAGTGCGCATCATTGGCTATGACAAGGTTCCCATGACGCGACTCGGTTCTCCTTTGCCGGCGCAAGAACCAACACCGATGCTTGACTTTAGGCAAGAGCTGAAGAGTATCCTGGCAAGTTGTGGATTCCAGGAGATATTGACCTATTCTTTGACGAGCATGGAGAAGCTGCGAAAGGTCTCTCCGGAACTCAAATTGGAGGCCACCCCTTTGAAGCTGGCTAACCCCATGACAATTGAACAAGAATACTTGCGTACTACTTTGCGTGCTGGTTTGCTGACTGCTCTATCCCACAACCAAAAGACTGAAGAGGGCGGCATAAGACTGTTTGAAATTGGGAAGACGTTTCTGCCCCATGGGAAGGAGTTGCCTAGTGAGAAAGAGATGCTTTGTGCTGTGCTCAGTGGCTCAATAGCAGAATTATCCTGGCATGGTGATAAGGAGCCGCTCGATTTCTTTGACGCCAAAGGCGTGTTGGAAAACCTGCTGAATCGATTAGGGCTAGAGGCAACATTCGAAGAAGGTGAGGATGAGAGTCTATTCCCAGGAAGGGTGGCTAGTGTGATTATTGCGCATGACGAGATAGGTGTTGTGGGCGATTTGCATCCCAAGGTGGCACAAGCCTTCGAGCTGCGTGGCGGCGTTTGCCTTATTGAAGTCGATCTGGCGAAGTTGCTGAACAAAGCTGCTGGATTGAAAAAATATCAACCTATTCACAGATTCCCTCCAGTCACTAGGGACGTTGCCTTGGTGGTGGATGAAGAAATAGCCTATCAAAACATAGAAGGAATAATGCAAAGCTTTCCGCTAGTAAGAGGACTTACCCTCTTCGACCTTTACACTGGCGAGCAGATACCTGAGGGCAGTAAGTCCTTTGCCATAAGGGTTGTTTATCAATCACCTGACTGTACCTTGACTGACGAGGAAGTCAACCAAACCCAAAAGGAGATCCTTGATAGGTTACATCGGGAACTGGGTGCCACCCTTAGGAGTTGACTCTCCACTAAAGATTTCGCAGTGAAGTCTCCTTGTAAGGGTTCGGTGTACCGCCTCGCATAGTGTGTTTGGGCACTGCACAGTCAATCATGTCTTCTCGGGAAGCACGCGGATACGGCTGTGAAAGTCAGGCCCAGGGGGCCGTTCAACGCTACGAACAATGGAGATATTCGTCGACTAACTTCTTGATTTCGTCTCCGTTACCATGTAGTCTCTCGCTTAAGTCCTTATCATTGTAGCTCTTAAGCGTTCTTGCTAACTCGTCAATCACCATGGGAGGAAAGACGGTGTCTCTCTCATATAATTTGCGGTCTTTGAGAAGGTTTTCTGCTGATTCCGAGCAGGACGTGGGTAACCGAGGCAGTTGCTCCTGAATGCGCCGATGCTCCGGGCGAAAGATGTCTACGTCCACATACAGTTCATTAGCCAATTGCAGTGCATCTTCCATCTGCAACCCATGTCGAGCAGCCACGGCCAAGCCGGCCAGCGTAAGATGAATGTTAGCGGAACCATCAGGGCAGCGAAATTCTACAGTCTGGCTATCGGAATTCTCGGAGGATTGCTCGCTCCCCTGTGGGTTGGCATCTATGATCATATCCTTAACGTTGAGCCATCCCAAGGGAACTCTTACCAAAGCAGATCGGTTTCTATCACTCCAGCATACATTTGTTGGTGCCTCCTGATTGGGGACCAGTCTTAGGAAAGAAAGGGGCACGGTGTTGCCGAAGGCAGTCAGAGAGCGAGCCAAGGTTAGATAGCCGGCAATGGCCTTTTTCGCTACATCGCTCAGTCCGTTTCCTTCAATCATTACATTCTTTCCATCTTTGACCAACCTTGTGTGAATGTGAAGGCCGTTACCGGCATGTCCCGCCGAGATCTTGGGAGCAAAGCTGATCGTTACTCCATGCTTATGCCCGATCATCCTCAACATCCATCTGGCGATGACAATTTGATCGGCTGCCTCTTCTATGGGGACAGGAAGGAACTCAATCTCATGCTGTTCCATTTCTTGGTCTTCTTCATGAATATGGGCTACTTCGGCGTGCCCGTACTTTATGCTTCCTCCCGCCTGAGCGATAGCCTGCATAGCCTCGCATCTAAGTCCCTCCCATCTAGAAAACGGGGAAGACTGCTGGTAACCCTTCTGAGCCGGAGTTGGGTACAAACGCTGGCTATGAAAAACAACGTAATACTCTAACTCTCCCATAGCCTCCAAAGTCAACCCCGTGCTGTTCTTCAATACTTCATGCGCTTTTGTGAGAACGTTCTCCGGAGAGCTCGACAGCCGAGTCCCTTCATTTGTATAGTAAGAGCAGAGTATATCCACTGTGGGGACAGTAGAAAATGGGTTCACATAGGCTGTCCTATAGCGAGGGATAACGTATAGGTCACTTGATGCAGCATCGATATAAGGGAGTAGATTGGAACCATCTACCCTTTCGCCCGCTGATAGTAGTCGATCAAGTTGAGCTTTGCTGGCGATTACGAAATTGAGGGTCTTCAACGTGCCATCTCCTCCTAGATATCGGAAGTTTACCATCTCGATCTCTCTCTGCTCGATGAACCTGATTAGGTCTTGTTTGGTGAAATCTTGCGGCTGCTTTCCCAGGAACTGGACTATTCTGTTCATATTCATTTCAAACGTAGCATTCATACTTGCTGACCTCCCGCGCCGATCGCCTAACAGCTTCGGGGTCTGGCATTGTAGCTTGCGGTCTGGCGGCTATTAACTTGACGCTCTGTTACCTCTTGTGTGACCTCAGTTCAGGATACTTGCGCGTCTCTGCAGATTTAGAAGCGGCACAATCCATCCTGTCATAGCAGTTGAAAGCCCTCCGCCGGCATCCATCGTACGCTGATCATTCTTTGTCGTCAAGGTGAGGATAGGAACCTTAGGAGCTAGAGGTTTCGGCCGGTACCGCGAGGTCATGTGGTGAGCGTCGGTACAGGTCTATTGGCAACGGGGTGAAATGCATGTAACATGTGAGATTGACTGGTGGGAATGACCCAAGAGTGGATCGCTCGAGAACTGTCACCTGGCGTCGTCAGGACTGGGGCGCACGTGCAGGCTTTGTTGGGCTCAACCAGAGCCGTGGGCATGAATAAGTAAGAATGGCGAGCCATGGAGTTCTTGGTTTGGTTCCGTCGCTGACATCTTGGTGAGGACATGAAGTATGGCTGTTGACTTGGAGTTCTTGAAGCGCATTCCGTACTTTTCCGGGCTTGGCGCTGCTGAGCTTGATGGAATTAGGAAACTGGTCTTCGAGAAAACCTTTGAGAGAGGAGAGGTGATCCTGGTTGAGGGTGAATCTGCTGAGGCGCTATATTTTGTCGTTTCAGGCGTGGTGAGGGTGTTCAAGACCTCGCTGGAGGGAAAGGAGCAGATCCTGAACATCGTGCGCCCGGGAGAGTCCTTCAATGATGTCCCTGTCTTTGACGGCGATCCAAACCCCGCCACTGCCCAAGCCATGGGGCCTGTTGTTGTCTACGGGATAAGGAGGAGTAAGCTGGAGCCTATCCTTCGGGAGCGCCCACAAGTGGCGGTGAATGTCATCAGGGTGCTGGCAGCCCAAGTACGTAATCTTGTGTCATTGGTCGAGGATCTGTCTTTCAGGCACGTTATTGGCAGAGTAGCCAAGATTCTGCTTGAGCACGCTGGAGATGGAACCACGCCTTTGCCGCGGCTCACCCAGCAGGAGATGGCAGGCATGGCGGGTACCGCCCGCGAGGTGGTGGGGAGATCGCTGAAGGCTCTGGAGGAAGAGGGGGCGATCAGATTGGACCGCCATCGCATAGTGATTACCGACAAGGAAGCGCTGAGAGAGATAATGGAAGCACGTTCTTGAGACAAAGGTCACAGACAGATAATGGCTTCGGGTGCTAGTATAGTCACGATGGGGAGCGATAGTGTTGGCTGAAATGCCTCTGGTAGACCCAGGGAAGTGTAACGGCTGCGGGTTATGCGTTAGCGTGTGCCGTTACAATGTCCTGGTGATGGTCGGCAATGTAGTAACTGTTGTGCAAACACAGGAGTGCGACTGGTGTACTCTCTGTGAAGCGGTTTGTCCCGCTGCGGCCATAAGCTGTCCCTTTGAGATAGTTGTGGAGCAGCCCTAGAAAGCAAGCAAGGCCTGGTATATCCACCTTTTGAGCAGTCCCCTAAGTCTGTTCCTTGCCTGCAACGTTTGCCTGAGCCCGTGATCATTCTTTCATGATTGCACGCGGAATGAGACAAAAGTCGCATACAAGCTCTGTCCCCTAGTCTAGAATGGTTGTAATTAAGGGATGGGCTGGACTCGGCGGACCCTGTGCCTGAAAACGATGAAAGTGGTCTTGGCTGTGGGTCATGGCCGGAGGACAGTGTAGACTGCTTGCCATTATCGAGTGAGAAAAAGGAGGTGATAGATATGGCAATTCAAAGATGGTATCGCTGGAATGGATCGGGAGGAGTGGGGCGGTATGCGGATGAGATGGCGCGGCACCCACTCATGACGATCACGCGACCGTGGGCATGGTGGCAAACGCCCGCCGAAGGGCTAGTTCTGATGCCGGCTGTGGAGCTTCTTGAAGAGGAAGATAAGTTCGTGGTGCGAGCCGAACTCCCTGGCATGAAGAAGGAGGAGATTGACGTCTCACTCCTGGGGAGTACCTTGACTATTGAGGGGGAGCGAAAAGCTGAGTCTGATGTCGAGGATGATGGCTATCATCGGTGCGAGCTGTCTTATGGCAGATTCCGCCGCTCCATGGTCTTGCCTGAAACTGTGAGACCCAGAAAGGTGGAAGCGACATACGAGGACGGCATCTTGGAAATAGCTCTACCTAAGGCTGCGAAGGCTAGGAGAAAGAAGGTTGCCTTGAAAGCAAAAGAGGCTGAGCCTAAATGATGGAACTTGTCCCGCCCGCTGCTTAATCGCTGATTGGGAGGAGTGGGACAGAGAGGCCAGTGGTGGCATGTCCCGCTCCTGTCAGTCAGGAGGGGGACGGTCACTTCTTGCCTCAGGGTCGGGAGATGAGCGGGTGAAACGGCGGGAAGCGACAGGTTAAAGAACGGATAGGAGGTGCAACATGCGTGAGAAGGTAGAAATGGTTTTGAATGAAATAAGGCCCGCGTTGCTGGCAGACGGCGGTGACGTGGAACTAGTGGATGTCAGCGACGGCGTGGTCACATTGAGACTGACTGGTGCCTGTAACGGCTGCCCGATGGCAGTTGTGACCTTGAGGCATGGCATTGAGCGCGTGCTCAAAGAGCAGGTGCCCGAGGTCGAAGAGGTAGTTGCTGTTTAGTCAAGGGAATTGTGGCTCTTGTTGGTGATGGTGGTTTTCAGGTGCGAGGGGACAAACGGGTTAGGGACAATTGCAATCGCCGAAGTCTGGGACGGGCGGAAAATCTGGCAGCAAGAAGGCGCCTCTGCAAGGGAAGAAGGGCTTAGGTTGGCCCTCGCATTGACAGCTACTGCTATGGATTGAAAGTAGCGAGGCCGCTGGGAGATGGTAATGGTCTTAGAGAAGGTTGACAATATGGAGGAAGTCCTCTGCGAGGATGAGGAATCAGGTGTGACTGGGGAAGGGCTTGATGGCGAGGGCGAGTTCCTCGAAGTTGAGATTTCTCCTTTGAAGGGGGAAATTGAACTTGTCCAGGATTCGATGGGCTTGTACCTCGCCAGATGTGGGCAAACACCTCTTCTCGCCCCGGGGGAGGAGAAAGCACTGGCGAGGCAGATAGAGGCTGGGAAACATCTCTCGACTCTTGAGCAGCAGTTGGTTGCGAAGTATGGGATCCGCCCATCGGCGGGTGACATATTGCTAGCGTTGGCGGAGCATTTCTGCCAGGCGGGTTTGCTGTTTGAGGCGCTTTGCCAGTATCTCGAGTTCCCGTCCAATGATGGTATAGCAGAGAAGGTATTGCGTGCAGACCTACAGGATGCAATCGAAGGCCGCATTGACAGTGACTTAATCAGCGCTGTAGCGGAGGCCACTGGAGAAAGCGAAGCCGGCACGCTGCGGGGCTTGACTCAACTTGCGCAGGACATTGAGCTGATACCCTGGCATATCTTTGAGGGAATGGGCCAGACAAGCTCTATCGGCGATTTTCGGGATGCCCTGCGGACACGAGGATTCTATGACAAACTGAAGAACTATCGGCGCGAAATTGCTGTCCACTTTGAGGAAACAAGAGACGCGGCACGCGAGGCAACTGACCACCTGATTCGAGCGAACTTGTTTCTGGTGGTGAGCGTGGCTAAGAAGTATATGGGCCGGGGCTTGCCTCTAGCTGACCTTGTGCAAGATGGCAATATCGGGCTCATGCGGGCAGCGCAAAAGTTCGACCATCGGAGAGGCTACAGGTTCAGCACCTGTGCCATCCCTTGGATTCGGCAGGCAATCTACCAAGCGATTGCTGACAAGGCACGCACCATGCGGGTGCCTGTGCAGGTGTTCCAGAGCATTATGAGGCTAGCCCACACTGGCCGCAGATTGACCCAGGAGCTTGGCCGTCAGCCGACCACAGAGGAGCTAGCTTGCGAAATAGGACTCTTGCCAGAAGAGGTGGGGCGGCTGGTGGAGGTTGGCTCGGGTGACCCTATTTCTCTTGAGATGCCTGTGGGGGGAGAAGGATCCCGGCTTGTGGATTTCGTCCCAGACGGGGCCATAGCAGACCCTTCGGAAATGGCTGCCGCCAGTTTGATTAAGGAAGAACTGAGCCGAGTTTTGGAGTCGCTCTCAGCGCGTGAACGGCGGGGAGTAGAGATGAGGTTCGGGCTGGGCAACGAGTGCAGTCGGACCCTTGAGGAGGTGGGCAGGGAGTTGGGCTTAACCAAAGAGCGGATACGTCAGATTGAAAAAGAGGCACTGGCGAAGTTGCGCGATCCAAGTCGGAGTCGAAAACTGGCAGAGTACCTCTCGTAACGAACTGGGGCACTGTGGTGTGACAAGACATTTGGGCACGGAGATGCTTCAGGGAATGGTTCCCGCGTGGCTGTGACTTCGAGGGAGGAAAGGGTGAAGAAAAGCATGTCATGTTATCCCTTGGATCTGACCGTTACCCAGTCTTGCGAAGCGGGTACCGCTTTGCCATAGAATCGGAAAAGCGTTCGTATCCTAACCTGGTTTGGCAAGAGATAGACGTATGGTCCGGTCCCGCATGGTGGGGTAGACAGCGCTTTGCCTCCCGGGTGTTGGTTTGGTGGAGTTCCTATCGCGGTGCATTCAGAATTGGTGTGTCGTTTGCTGTATGGCGTGAGAATGGCCAAGCTGGTGTGGAGGGAGGCTTCGCGCGGATGCGCAGTTGATATCAGGACGATACGGATTATGGTATAGTGGCAACTACTCTCTAGCGGTCAACCTTACCATGAGGACGGCAATACTGTATAGCGAGAAGATGCGGGAATACGACCTGGGGCACGTACTCACCGGTGAGAGATACGAACGCTTTATGTGCTTGTTCAGGGAAAAGCTCGGTGACAATCCTGTCTTCGAAATAGTCGAGCCTGACTACGCAACCGAAGCTGACCTCAGACTGGTGCATACCCAAGAATACATTAGACGGGTAGACAGATGTGAATCCCGCGACCCACATGATACACCTCTTTCCCCTGGTGTCGTAAGGGCGGCGAAACTCCTGGCCGGAGCCGGCAAGCTTGGCGGAGACCTGGTGCAGTCGGCAGCATTCAGCAAGGCAATCGTCGTAGGTGGGGGCGTACAACATGCGGGTAGAGATTATGAAAAGGGGTTCGGCATATTCAGTGACGTTGGGATATGTACTGAGAACCTAATGCAGAAACACGGAGTGGGGCGGATTCTGATTCTGGACGCGGATGCTCATGCAGGAGACGGAATCTATGCAATATTCAGGCACGATCCACGGGTACTATTCATATCTATTCACCAAGACCCTCGTACTCTCTATCCCGGACCGGGCTACAGCAATCCAACGGGGGAAGGAGAAGGTCAGGGCTACTCGGTGAATGTTCCCCTCCGACCGGGCACAGGTGACCTGGCTTACAAGCACGTGTTAGATAGTGTATTCGTTCCACTGGCCGAGGAGTTTCAGCCGGAAGTAATAGTAATGGTGGATGGAAGCGATACCCACTTCATGGATCGCATAACCAGAATGGGACTGACCCTGAAGGGCATTCACATGATTGCCGACAAAGTGAGGCAGACTGCCGATAGGGTGTGCGAAGGTAAAGTGATAGAATTTGCCGGGTCTGGCTACGACCCTGAGGGGACCCTATTTCCCAGGGGATGGCTGGCCTCGGTCTGCGGCCTTGTGGGAATAGACCTCGACCTCGAGGAGCCTTATCCTCTTCCTGTAGGGCTCAGGCCGGATTATGCCGCTTTGGAAACGACAAAGATAGTACAAGCTGTCAAAGCAACACTTGCGCCTTACTGGAAGTGTTTTGCCTCGTCGTAGCATGGGTAGCGGCTCACGTCCGCTCTGGAAATCCGGCGTTGTTGCAGCTAGCCTCTTCAAGTCTAGTCGCAAGCTAATAGACCGACGCTCTGTGTATTTCCTGGTTGGCTGGGCAAGTATTCAGTTGTGCAATTTGCCTGAACTTCTTGCTCTTGAGTATCCAGGTTCTGCTTGATTAGTCTGGCGAACGCTTAGCTGGTATTCTGACGATAAGCCTTCGGTTGGTCGTGCTGTTCCTCATGCTGCGTACGGTCACCACGAGCGTCTACTCACCGCACTACTGCTATTGTAGTGTCCTTAAGCGGCGCTGGTGCGGAAACGCCACACGGCTACAATGCCGAATGCCGCGGCGAAGCAGACGAGGGCTAACATCTCTGGAATCACGGCGCTGAAGTCAGCGCCGAACAGCATCAATTTGTTGAAGCCGGTGGTTGCCCAGCCATGAGGAGTTATCTTACCTATGAACTGCATCCATTGAGGAGTGACGAATAGGGGCCACCAGCAGCCCCCGAGGGCTGCCAGTACAAGGGAGGTGAGCACCGCTATAGAGCCAGCACTGCGCTGGGTTTTCGCCAGGGTAGCCAGCATAATGCCAAAGGCTGAGGACATAATCACCACCAAAATGGAGAGGAGGATGATGGCGGCAGGGGACAGCCCCAGGTCTACCTTGAAAGCTAGAATACCAACTATCCAGAATATCAGTATCTGAACTAATCCCTTGGCTGCCGTGCCCGTGAACATGCCCCCCAGGATAGTCTCCCGTCTCACTGAGCTAGCCAGCAGCCGTTCCAGGGTACGGTTCTGGCGCTCGCGGACTATCGTTTCGGCAGCTAGGGCAGCAGCAAAGAAGACGAACATCACCAGGTAGCCGGGAATGGCATAGTCTGACGGATTCGGTGCCTCCACCTCTCCCACCTTCTCTATCTCGATCCCGATTAAGGACTCCTCGGTTGGTGCGATCCCTTGGGCTGAGAGAAGCTGCATGATAGCTTGCCCAATACCAGACACGTCGCCGGAGGTGGCTAGCCCCTGCTCTATTAGCAGTGCCATGGCAGCATTGGCAGTTACCTGTTGTGAGCCAACGCGGGTAGCAATAGCCTTGGCCAGCCCATTGAGGGCGGCTCTGGTGTTCATAGCCTCCGCATCGGCTACCACCTCAAGCTGAGCACCGTAGCCCATCATTACTCCCTCGGTGAAATCCGCTGGGAAGACGAGGAAGCCACCTAGTTCCTTGTCCTCAACCGCCTGGCGAGCTTTGTCATAGTCCTTGTCCCAGACTATTCTTGGTTCACCCGACTGTAGTTGTTGGTCATCCTTGGTTTCCATAGCCGCAATTATCTGGTGGCTCAGCCCGCCTTCTGCCTCCTGGGTGACCACATGAAGTTCCAGTCTGGGATCCGCGGCACCACCAGCGGGATTGAGGAAGCTTACCAGTGCTATGAATAGGAAGGGGAAAGCTATGAAGAAGAACACGGCTCCACGGTCTGTGGCAAAGAGTTTCAGGTCTTTCAAGGTGATAAACCAGATATGCCTTAGTTGTTTCATCGCTTCCTATCTACCCCCGGGCATGACGCTAAAGAGGATGCGGCTGAGGCCCAGCCCCACTATGATGACCCCTGCGAGCACTCCCAGCTCCAGGCCTACATCGGCCAGAGAGCCTCCCTGGACAATTATCGTGTTAAGGGCATCGTTGGCATAGGTATTGATGGATGCCCTGCTGAAGGTATACAGCGCCGAGCCTTCAGAGATTTGGAAGAAGGTACCGCCCAGCATGACCATGATCATAGTGAGGCAGACGGCAATCCAGGTAGCCCCGTCCTCGGAGCGGGCGATGGAGGCAATAACGAGCCCTAGGGCACTGGCCGCGGCAGCGAAAATGACGGCGATGACCAGACATTCGACAAATGAGAAGGGAGTGAAAAGCTGGAAGACGATATAGGCCAGGGCCAGCAAAATGAATGACTGGACAAAGCCGCGGGAGATACCAGACAGAAACTTGCCCACAAAAAGCTGCACCACGCTAAGTCGCGTGGTGAGCAGCCGCTCCAGGGTTCCCCTCTTCCGCTCCTCAACGATAGTTCTGGCACTCAGTGTTATGGCAAAGAGGACAAACATAGTAATTATGCCAGGTAGCATCTGCTTGACCGGGTCAGGGCTGCTGCCCACCGTCTCCCCCCTAATCCCGACAATAGGATATTCGCGTTCCCGGTCGAGGAATTCCTGCACGGTAGTCTCTATGCGCTCTTGACTTATATTCCTTCCAACCAGAGTGCTTTCGACTTGACTCCGCACCTGGAATTCCTGATTCATCTCCTCAGCCAGGCTGCGAACAAGACTGGCTACTATCTGGCTCTCCTGGCCGCCATTGCCTCTCTGCTTAAAGACTAGTTGGGCAGGGTCCCCGGAGTTCAGCTCATCGGAGAAGCCCTTCGGTATGCAGAGGACCATCAGCAGGTTAGACCTCTCCAACCTGGAATCCGCCTCCTGCATGGAAAGCAGCTCGACGTCAAGGTTTTCAACTTCGCCCAGGCGCTCCACAAAGACAGCAGAGTACGTGCCGCCCTGGTCTTCGTTGACTATGTAGGCAGTGCCATGAAACATAGATTGCCCGCCAAAGGCACCGTACATCAGGGCGAAGACTGCTATTGGCAGCAGCAGGCTAAAGGCCAGGTCGGCCTTGTCCTGCAGGTAGGTGCGGACTTCCCGCAGTGCGACTACTAATGGTCTAAGCATGTCTTTGTCTAATCACGGAGGCTCCTGCCGGTTAGTTTCAGAAAGACATCCTCTAGTGTTACCTGTTCTGGTGGCCCGATTTGCCTCTTGAGCTCATGGGGGGTGTCCATGGCAATTATCTGGCCTCCATCCATAATGGCTACGCGATTGCAGAGACGGTCAGCTTCGTGCATGTAGTGAGTGGTATAGAGAGTGGTCATCCCACTATCCCGCAGGCCCTCAATGGTCTCGTAGATGTTGTTGCGCGACTGGGGGTCTACGCCCACCGTGGGCTCGTCCAGGAAGAGAAGCTCGGGATGGCCCATAAGGGCGATAGCCAGGTTGACGCGCCGCTTCATACCCCCGGAGAACTTGTCTACTTTCCCCTTGGCTCTCTCGGCAAGCCCCATCAGCTCTAGACGAGCCATAGCCTGGGCCCGCGCCTCCTTACCATCAAGCCCCACCATCCGGCCGAAAAAGACGAGATTGTCGAGAGCGGAAAGGTCTGCGTAGAGAGCCAGCTCCTGGGGGCAGACGCCAATGAGACTGCGAACAGCGTTGGCATTATGCCGTACGGAGTAACCACCTACCGTGGCGTCGCCGCGATCCGGTTGCAGAACCGTAGACAGCATGCGTATGGTTGTCGTCTTGCCGGCGCCGTTGGGTCCCAGAAGCCCGAAGATTTCGCCCTTATAGATTGTGAATGAAACGCCGTTGACCGCCCTATGTTCATTGAAGCTCTTGTGAAGGTCTTGTGCTACCAAAAATGTTTCAGGCATAAGCTTACCCCCTGATTTTCGTAGCCATGGTTTGGAGTATACCTGGGCTTGCTGGATTATATGCGCCCAGTCGGAGTCCCGCAATACCCGGCATATGGCAAGATGGCGAAATGCGGAATGACAGACCTGTTTGGTCTCATCCGCTTGCGAGTATACATGGAAAAGGTATGTAATTGTCCCGCAATGGAGAGAACGTGCGAGGCAATATGTGTGGTGCCCTTTTTGTGCGTCGCTTGGGTTAGCCTTTGGCGGCGGTGACTACGGGGACACCCGCAGCTATCCTGAGTTATTCAGTTACAGTCCCACTGTGGGCGTCTATTCATGTTACTTGACATAAGTAATCAGCGCTGATTGTTGGTATCCCAAACGCTTCTATGGTGGTAATCTCAACCTAGCTTAGCTGCCTCTTGCCGGGCTGCACGTCGAATCCTCTTATGTATCTCCAGAGGATGGGTTATGTCTTTGACGCCCACTAGCCAATGGAACCACTCTCTGTCGTCGAGGCCGCCGCCTTTCTCCTTCTCCTTGACCAATTCTTCCACGGTTTTTCGGCGACCTTTGTCCCAGGCTTCTAGGACTATCCATAGGTCATCCAGATTTGTAGATGCCAGACTCATAGTAGAGTAGGGCAGGGCATACTCGTTGGCGTTGAAGGCAATAGCTAAACCACCAACTTCATTCACAGTTTGGAGCATCCTGAAGTCGGTGATGCTATCTCCTATAGCTACCCAATCAGAGAGGGGTTTTCCTATCTTGGCAGTGAATTCGTGGAGGGCATCCACCTTGCGCTTTCCACCCACAGGTTTCACCTTGCCTATTACTCTCCCCGAGTTGCTGCGGGGAAGCTTTTGCCAGTAGAAATGGTCGAGGCTTTCTCTTATCCTAGCGTCATCAGCGGGAGGATTCAATGTCACGATTTCCTCTTCTGCCTGCTTCAGCAGGGCGAAATCAGATTCACCTAACAATTGGCCGATCTGGTCCAAGGGGAAATGGGTGCAAGAGACATTCTCGGCAGGTATGCCAAGCCTGTGCGCGATGGTCAAGGCGTACTGTTCGTAGCTGGTGCTGATGCAGAAAACTTTCCACGATCGAAATTTGAGTCTAGAAATCAGTTCAGAGGCTCCTGAGGTCAATTTTGCCTCTTGACCCATAGTGCTGATGTCCGTCTCGCTTATCCTGTGGTAGGCCAGGAAAGGAGCGATGAGAGCCAGGGTGTCTCCCGGCTCGTAATCGGGTCTGCTTTCAAGAGTCAACAAATCATCATAACGGCTAATGACTTCGAAAATCTTGCCTCCATCCGGGAATAGCTTCATCAATTCATAGGCGTTGTCTTGGGGAGATAACGGGCCTTCGAGGTCAAAGCAAATCAGCTTCATCGTTCCTGATTCTGTCATTGCGAGCCAAGCGAAGCAGTCTCGCTGTTCAACGCTTGGTCTATTCTTCCACTCAGGTCGCATCCCCCAATTGAATCGCCCTGAGCATCAACTACCTTGGCATCCTTTATTCTGACCATTCCTCGGCTTAAAGCTCTGAGCGTCGAGATGATTAACGGGAGCTCTCGGGCAAGTTCATGTTGCCGAATGAGCCGAAACAAAGCCTCCTTATCATCCTTTTCCCAATACGAGTCAAAGGGCTTGCCCTTTAAGGGGAAGACGCAGTAGCTAACGGCGGGTCCCCTGTCCAATTCGGGAGTGACCAAATGCATCATTGCCCCAGCCTTCTCAGCCTTGCTTTCTATCAATGTCCACATAACCTCTTGCCAGGTTCCTGTAGGGCCGCCTGGAGGGGCAGGGTGAAGATTAATCATGTTGTATTTTCGACATAGCTCTTCCCCTATGATAAGCATGTAACCTGCGAGGACACAGATATCGGGGGCAAAGCTCTCTATGCCTTTGCTTACCTCTCTGTCATATTTGAGTCGCCAATTCTCACTGTCCTCGTCTAAGGCAATCTGATTGCCAATGCCCGTTCTGTCACCGTGCCCCCTCATCTTGTCATTGCGACCCGGCACTTTGTCGTTGTGCGCCCCCACGCTGTCGTTGGGGGCCTCTATTTTCTCCTTGTGCCCTTTCATTCTGTCATTGCGAGCGCCTATTTTGTCATTGCGAGCGGAGCGAAGCCATCTCGCCCTGAATTTCCTGTGGGACGAACAAACAAGGGGAATATTATGTCTGTGAACTAAGTCGAAGAATAAGTCGCTTTCTCTCGCTTCACCGGGCTCTCGATTGCTGAAAACAAAATTGATTCTGCCTTCGATCTCGCCAGCCTGTATGCTTTCTTGAACCGCCTGCAGAAGCTGCCGTGCAGCTTCATCCCTCCCTGTGGAAAACCAACCAATGTTCAGCAAGACCCGTTCCTGTCTGTATAATCCGTCTCCGTTGTTGGGAGAGGGCTGGGTTGAGACTGCAAACGTGACTGTTTCCTTGCCTTCGCCCAAGTGCTGGCAAAATGAACAAAAGGGCTTGACCTGTGTCCCAATACCTTGCCTCGGGACAGGCAGTCGAGAAAGTCACTTGGACCATTGAATTCGGGCATTTCCACGTATGCCCTACCGATTTCACCGATGGTATGGGCATCGCTCCCGGCACTGGCAGCTAAGCCGCGCGCAGAAGCCAATTTCCAAGCTTTAGTGGAGCTACTCGGGAAGATGGTGCGCGAGTTGAAAACTTCAATTATGTCGACCTGTGACAGAATTCCTGGAGATGTGAGTTCGTTGGAGTTCTGCAAGGGCCACCGTCCAAACGGGTGAGGAATGCCAATCAGCCCACCTTGACTCCTAATCTGGGCTATTGTTTCTTGCGGAGAGAGCCCGTTGGGAATCGTTTCGCTGAGGAATAGCCCCATCAGTTCGCCAACCGGTGTCAAGATCTCCTCAGCGACGATTACTCTAAAGGGGGCAAGCTCTCTTAACTTCAAAGCGCCGGCAACGGTGCCATGATCAGCCACAGCGATGCAGTTTATGCCTATCTCGTTACAGCGACCAACTATCTCCTCCACAGGCGTGCGACAATCCATGGAGTAACAGGTGTGAACATGCAAATCAGCTCTTAGCACTCCGCTTCTCTACATTGCCGCTGGCACACAAGCCTCCGCCGGCAGCTTTGCAACTCCACCAGGCTCGATAATCTGCGCGGTAGGGAACCATTCGGCTGTCATACTCGGCTCGGCCGAGTATAGCAGAATTGCTCAGAGCTTGCATCTGCGTTCTGCTTAGTCGGCGACTGAAGACGGCAAAGGTTCAGCTCGCGGGTGATTGGGCAATAGACATCAGCTGTTGTCGTGAACTTGAGGTATCAAACCTAGGTGGAGGCGTTTAGGCTCAAATTGGCGTTCGCCATTGATTTAGAAATTCTGATTCTAGCTTGCCTTTTCCAGGTATTTGCCGCTGCGGGTGTCAATCTTCAGGGTGTCACCAACATTGATGAAAAGAGGGACTTGAACAGTCAGGCCTGTTTCCAACTTGGCTGGCTTACTACCCGCGGTGGCTGTATCCCCTTTGAAACCAGGCTCTGTTTCGACGACTTGAAGTTCGACGAAGGTGGGCAATTCTACATTCACTGCCTCTCCTCTGTGGGTCATAATCTCCAAATTGAGTCCTTCCTTGAGGTAGTCTACTGCCTCTCCCAGTTGGTCGGAGGTCAGGGCTATTTGCTCGTAGGTCTGGCTATCCATGAAATAGTAGATGTTGGCATCATTGTAGAGGTACTGCACAGGGCGATGCTCAAGGAATGCGGGACTGAATTTGTCGCTGGGCTGGAAGTTCCTCTCCAAGGTGTTGCCACTGCGAACGTTGCGTAGTCTCAGTCGGATCACAGGCTGTCTCTGCTGCATTTTGACGTGCTGATATTCCACGATCTGATATATTCCACCATCCAACTCTACGGCAGTCCCTTTTCTCAACTCTCCTGCATCTATCATGAAACAACCTCCGAAAAACAATATCGGTCGCAAGTTCTAGGCGTTGGTCCAGCAGTCATCGAGTCATCCCTGTCATATTACAAGCAATTGCAGCCGGCACTGAGAATTTCCCCTCCACCTCATCAATGCTCCGCCAATTTCCTCTCTGATTTAGTAAGCACCTTAACCTTGCCTTTTTCCAAGATCACTGTGTCTTCAATTCTAACACCCCCACAGCCAGCCATGTAAATCCCGGGCTCGATAGTGAAAACCATACCATCCGAGAGCAAATCTGACGAACTAGAGCTGAGTGTGGGGGACTCGTGCACTTCAAGACCAACTCCGTGGCCCAAGCTATGTCCGAAGGCATCACCGTAGCCAGATTTCTCGATAACAGTCCGAGCGAGTGCGTCAGCTTGAGAAGCATTCATACCCGATTCTATTCCTTCTATGGCAGCGAGTTGAGCTTCCAAAACGATATCGTAGATTTCCAGCAGCTTTCTGTCAGGCTGGCCGAGGCAGATCGTGCGGCTGAAGTCGCTGCAATAGCCACTAATTCTAGCCCCCATATCAATTAGGACTGATTCACCAGATTGAATCACTCTAGTGCCGGGTTTGGCGTGCGGTAGGGCCGAATTTGGTCCCGAAGCTACTATGATCTCAAAGGGAATTCCTTCGCTTCCGCCTTGCCGAAGAAAGCTCTCTATTTCCCAGGCGGCCTCCATTTCTGTCATGGCAGGGTGAACCGTTGATTTGGCGTATTGGAAAGCAGCATCGGTTAGTTCTGTGGCCTTGCCGATAAGCAGTAGTTCCTGCGGCTCCTTTATAGAGCGAAGATGCTCCACTAAGGACGCCGTAGGAATAAGCTCGAGATCGAGTCGCTTCGTTTCTATCGCTTCGCCAAGCTTACGGTAAGTGGCCACCGAAATGTGGTCTGCCTCAAAGCCCAATTTTCGCCAGCCTAGATCGCATGCCAATCGAGGAAGCCAACTATCTAGCTCTCCCTTAACGTGAGTGCTCTCATAACTTGGGGCTTCTTGCTTAGCTTGCTCGATATAGCGGAAATCCGTAGCTAGGAGGGTGTGAGTGGGTGAGATGAGCAAGGAGCCTGAGGAGCCGGTGAACCCGGAGAGGTAGCGGCAGTTTGCCTGATGAGAGACCAGAAGGGCATCCAGGCCCTTTTCGCCAATCGCGCGGCGCAGCTCCTGCAAGCGATTTGTTGTCAGTTTTCTCCTCTTTGCTCATCGACCAGAAACTGCAATGCAGCAGTATATCCACGCCAGCCTAAGCCACTTACTTGTCCGGTGGCGACGGGCGCAATTACCGATTTCGCTCGCCATTCCTCTCGGGCGTAAATGTTGGAAAGGTGCACTTCAATTACGGGCAGTTTGGTATCCGCTAGGGCATCGCGCAGCGAAAAACCGTAGTGTGTGAGAGCCCCAGGATTAATGATTATGCCATCGGCGGAATCCGACTGCTCCTGGATAAAGTCGATGAGCGCACCTTCATTGTTGGATTGAAATGTCACCACCTCGACGTTCAATGCCTTACCTTGTTTCTCGACTAGGGAGTCGATCTCCGCCAAGGTCTTCTCTCCGTAGATGCGTTTGTCTCTCCTGCCGAGGGAATTCAAATTTGGTCCGTTTATGACCAGGATTCTCATGGGCTTACTCCTTTTCGTCCTCGCGAGCGAAGCGACGGAATCCCATGGCTAGCCTCTTTTGTCGTTCGAGGTGTGCCTCGATGCTCCCTGCCTCGCAATGACATTGCTTCTTCTTGCTTGGTTGATTCCAGTTCGGAAAGCCTCAGTCTATGTCCACAAGCTGTGCATCTTGCCCAATCCTTTCTATTTAGCACCAGGAGCTTGCCACAGGAAGGGCAGGGTTGAGGGATTGGCCTAAATCTCGTGGTGAATTGACATCGAGGGAAGCTGCTACACCCATAGAAGACTTGCTTCTTCTTGTTGACCCTCTCCACCAACTCGCCACTGCATTGGGGGCAAGGAATTCCAGTCTTGACCAGGAAAGGCATCGTTCTCCTACATTCTGGATAGCCGCTACAAGCCAGGAATTTGCCAAACCTTCCCACTTTTATCACCATAGGTCGGCCGCAATCAGGGCAAATCTCATCGGTTGCCTTAGATACATCTACCTTTTGTATCTTGGCGGAACCTCTTTGCAGCATCACTTCGAAGGGCGTGTAGAAAGCTCGCAACACCGGTATCCATTCTTGCTTCCCCCGAGCTATTTCATCCAGTCTCTGTTCCATCTGCGCTGTGAACCCCAGGTTGACGATATTAGGGAAATGTTCACTTAGAATGTCGTTGACAATGATCCCCAGTTCCTCAGGGTAGAACTTACCATCTGCCTTGTGCACATAGTCTCTTTCCTGGATTGTGGACAGAATAGGAGCATAAGTGCTGGGGCGTCCAATTCCCTTCTCCTCCAGCGCTCTTATCAGTGTTGCCTCGGTATAACGATGTGGTGGCTGAGTGAACTGCTGCTCGGGGAAGCTCCCCAGGTAGCCTAATCTATCACCCGCCTCCAGTCTGGGCAAATGAACAAAAGTCTCCCCTTTGTCATCTTCATCCTTGCCTTCGCTATAAACAGCCGTAAAGCCGGGGAATCTCATGGTGGAATCGATGGCCTTAAGTAAATAGCTTTGTTTGGGCGTCGGGGGGTCCGCCTGTATCTCGGCAGTGGTGATGTCATACAAGGCGGGTGACATTTGGCTTGCTACCATGCGTTTCCAAATGAGGTCGTAAAGCTTAGATTGGTCTGAATCGAGATACTGTTTTACCTGCTTTGGTTCTCGGTGAACCTTGGTAGGCCGAATCGCCTCGTGGGCTTCTTGCGCCCATTTTGTTTTCTTGGCGAACAGCCGTGCCGTGGGCGGAAGGAAATCGCTGCCATACTTCTCATTGATGAACTCTCTGGCCTCGGTTATTGCAGAAGGAGAAACATGGGTAGAATCGGTGCGCATATATGTTATTAGCCCCACCGAGCCTTCATTGCCAAGGGGCAATCCTTCGTAGAGCTGTTGAGCAACGACCATAGTGCGCTTGGCAGTGAAGTGCAACTTCCTCCAGGCTTCTTGCTGCAAAGTGCTGGTGATAAAAGGCGGAGCTGGTTGGCGAGGTGTTCGCTTAGTGTGTATTTCTTTGACGACATAGCTAGCTTTCTCTAGAGCAGCTACGAGCTCGTCTGCTTCTTGCTTATTGCCAATATACAGCTTAGTGCCATCAGACAAAGCTGTCAGCTTAGCTCTGAAGCTCGGTTCTTGTTCTTCAGGCAAGCATAGCTCAACTTCAATAGTCCAGTATTCCTCGGGAGCAAAGTCTTGAATCTCCCGTTCACGATCAACGATGATTCTCACGGCTACTGACTGAACCCTGCCAGCAGAAAGTCCTCTTCGCACCTTTTGCCATAGGAGCGGGCTTAGCTTATAGCCAACCAGCCGGTCCAGAATACGCCTGGCCTGTTGGGCGTTGACCAGATTCATGTCAACAGGACGAGGACTCTTGAATGCTTCCTCGATAGCTTCATATGTTATCTCGTGGAAAGCGACCCGGCGAATAGGGATCCTGTCCTTCCGCAGGTTGGCTGCCTCGACCAAATGCCACGAGATCGCTTCTCCTTCGCGATCAGGGTCGGTAGCTAGGTAGACTGAGCTGGCATCGCTGGCTGCCTCCTTGATTTCCTTGATTATCCTTCTCTTTTGTTGTGGAACGACATATTTAGGGGCGAAATCATTCTCTGTATCCACTCCTAGACTTGCCTTAGGTAAGTCACGCACGTGTCCCAAAGATGCTTTGATGACGTAGCTGGGCCCCAGAAACTTGCCTAGCGTCCTAGCCTTGGCCGGGGATTCAACGATAACCAGTTTCTTCGCCATGACCTATGCTATCTTGACTCCATGAGCCAGTACATAATTCATGTTTCCAACTTGTCTTGCCGCGCCTTTCAGTTCCAGCATAGCCAGTGTGCTGCTTACCTGAGGCATGGCCAAACCACTGCATCTGCAAATCTCATCTATGTGGCTCGGCTCGGAGCCTAGTTGTCTCAATACCAGTGATTCAATCTCGTTAGCCGCCAGGAATTCCCTCATTTCCAGCTGCTCGGCTACCATGGTCAAGTTCAGTTCCTCTAGAATGTCAGCGCAGTTGCGGACTAGCTTGGCCCCTTCTTGGATAAGGCGATTGGTTCCTGTGCTGGCAGCGGAAAGAATGCTGCCAGGGATAGCGAAAACCTCTCGGTTCTGCTCCAGCGCTTGGTTGGCGGTAATCAAAGCACCGCTGCCTTCCCCAGCTTCTATTACGAGCACCCCAAGGCTCAACCCACTCATCAGTCTATTACGGCATGGAAAGTTCTCAGCCCTTGGTTTGGTGCCTAAGGGATATTCGCTTATTAGGGCTCCGCGTTCCATGACAGCCTGGGCTAGCTTGGCGTTCTCGGCGGGATAGACGATGTCTAGTCCAGAGGCAAAGACGGCTATAGTCTCGCCTCCAACTTCTAGGGCAGTACGGTGGCCTACGGAGTCGACTCCTCTGGCCAGGCCGCTAACGATAATGATCTTGCTTCGGGCCAAGTCAGCTACGATTTCTTGAGCTACTTGACGGCCATAGATGGTTGGCCGGCGCGTGCCGACTACAGCTAAACATGGTTCACCTTGGAGCAATAGGCTGCCTCTCACATAGAGCACGGGCGGATAATCGTAAATCTCCTTCAGTCTCATAGGATAGGAGGGGTCCTCACAGGTCAGCGCTTTCGTCTTGTAGCGCTGTAGCTTCTCCATCTCGGCGTCTAGTGAAATCTTGGGGCGCAGAGCGACGAGAGCGTCTATGCTTCTTGAATCCAGGCCTGCCCGCTTCAACTCACTTGACGGAGCCGCCCAGGCATCTCCTAAACTGCTGAAATAGTCCCTGAGCTGATAGAGCCTCACCCGGCCAATTCCGGGTATCTTGGAGAAACCTATCCAGTATCTTGATTCGTCAGCACTTGCCATGGACGGTGATGGGATTTTAACATGGGCACTAGCCAAGGGCAACGAATCAGACCTTGCAGCCTATACCTTTGGCCGCACTACTGTTTGTGCCGCGGCAAGGCGCGCCACCGGTACGCGGTAGGGTGAGCAACTCACGTAGTCTAAGCCCACCTCATCGAAGAATTGTATGGACTTTGGGTCGCCTCCATGCTCCCCGCAAATACCTATCTTCAGATTGGGCTTGGTTTTCCTCCCCCTTTCTACCGCTATTCTTATGAGTTGACCGACTCCACTCTCATCCAAGCTGACAAAGGGGTCGGAGGAGAAGATCTCCCGTCTAAGATAAGTGGGCATGAAGGTTCCAGCGTCATCGCGGCTAAGCCCAAAGGCAGTCTGGGTCAAATCGTTGGTACCAAAGGAAAAGAAGTCTGCATATTCGGCAAGCTCATCGGCGACAAGAGCAGCCCTAGGAAGTTCGATCATGACTCCTACTTGGTAGCTCAGCTCGTCGGCTCCCCATTCACGCTTTATCTTTTCGCAGACATTAACCACGAGATCCCTAAGCAACTTCAGCTCTTCAACATGTGCTACAAGAGGCAGCATGATCTCGGGGGAGATCCTGAGGCCCTTTTCGTTCAGTTCACATGCGGCCTCCATTATAGCCCTGACGCCGCATTCATAGATTTCGGGGTAGGTAATGCCGAGACGACATCCACGATGGCCGAGCATAGGGTTGAGCTCATGCAACTCCGCTGCCTTGGCGCGAAGCTTTCCAAAGGGAATACCTAAACGCTTGGATAGAGTCTTGAGCTCATCCTCGGCGTAGGGTAAGGGAAGAAATTCGTGAAGGGGAGGGTCTAGAAGGCGAACGGTCACAGGCAAACCCTCCATCTGCTCAAAAATCTCCACAAAATCTGGTCTGCAGGTGGACAGAATCATCTTCAGGGCCTCTTCCCTTTCCCTGGACTCTTCAGCAACTATCGCTTTCCGGAAATAGTCTATTCTATCGGGCTGGAAGACCATATGCTCCGTTCTACAAAGCCCTATACCTTCGGCTCCAAACGCTCTTGCCAGCTTGGCGTCTTGAGGATTGTCGGCATTCGCCATTACTTTCAGCCTCTTGGCCAAATCTGTCCAGACCAAGAGCTCTTCAAGCTCCGCGCTAGGCCTTGCGGCAATGACGGGAAGTCTCCCCGCCATAACCTCCCCTTTGGCGCCGTCCAAGGTGATATACTCTCCCTTACTGAATACCCTGTTTCCCACAACAAACTCGTCTCTCCCTTCGTCAATGGTTATCGCTGCTGCTCCTACGACTGCGCTCTTTCCCATACCTCGGGTCACTACTGCGGCATGGGATGTTATACCGCCCCTGGCGGTTAACACTCCCCTGGCAGCCCTTATCCCGGGGAAATCGTCGGCAGAGGTCTCGTTTCTGACTAGAATGTAGTCACCGTTGTCCCGGGCGAGCTCTGCCAGCTCCAGTGGGTCAAAGACTATCTTTCCAGAAGCAACTCCTGGCGAAGCAGGAAGACCCGTGGCGATGACTTCCTTTTCCACGCTAGGGTCTAGCGTAGGGTGCAATAGTTGCTCGACATCCCCTGGACTTATGTAGCGGAAAGCCTCCTTTGCGCCAATCAGTTTCTCCCTCACCATGTCAATGGCAACTTTTACACCTGCCTGGGCTGTCCTTTTCCCTGACCTGGTTTGTAAGATCCATAGCTTTTCATCCTGAATGGTGAATTCGATATCCTGCAAATCTCTGAAATGCCTCTCCAGCCTCTGGGAGATATCCCAGAGCTCTTTGTAGCATTGAGGCATCAGTTTTTCCAAATCGCTTATAGGTTGAGGGGTTCTAGTGCCTGCTACTATATCCTCGCCTTGAGCATTGCGCATAAATTCGCCAAAAAGCTTCCTCTCCCCCGTTGATGGGTCTCGGGAGAAAACGACCCCAGCACCACTTCTATCTCCCATATTCCCAAAGACCATAGCTTGGACATTTACTGCTGTTGCCCAGCCACCGGGAATATCATTGGCCTCTCTGTATGCTATGGCTGCGGGATTATTCCAGGATTCGAACACGGCTGAAATGGCCTCCCAGAGTTGTTCATGAGGATCGGAGGCACATTCTCTGCCAGCAACTTCTTTTGCCGTGTTTTCCATTTTTTCTATTATTTCTTTGAGGTCCTCCGTTGACAGTTCTGTATCCAACGTGAGTCCTCTCTCCCATTTCTTCTCTTCCAAGGCTTTCTCCAAGATTCTCCCATCCATCCCCATCACTACGTTGGCCCATGTCTGGATAAACCTTCGGCAACTATCATAGGCAAACCTTTCGTTATTCGTACGCCTTGCCAGGCCACGGACGGTCTTCTCATTTAAGCCCAGGTTAAGAATGGTTTCCATCATGCCTGGCATGGATACCCTGGCACCTGAGCGTACGGAGACAAGCAA
>CAZHQV010000014.1:0-25419 GCA_964534285.1 uncultured Dehalococcoidales bacterium | reverse complement strand
ATCTCATTATCTCGGTGGTAAAGTGACCCACATATCCATAGGCATCTACAATCCATGTGCCGGTGTAAACTCTAATTCTTGGATGTTCATTGACCTTGTTGATGAGATTGGAAACAAAAGTCTGGACATCCCCCCTGTCAATGGTGTAATGTATCGCCTTGGCCATCCCGCCCAGCACAGGACTTCTCTCGACAAGTTGAACCTCAAATCCCTGGTCCGCTAAGTTCAGGGCACTCGTCATGCCTGCTATACCGCCCCCGACAACCAAAGCGGAGTGGTTCACCGGGATAGACAAAGGTTTCAATGCCTGTTTCAGCCTTGCCTTGGCCACCGCCATCGTAACCAGGTCCTTCGCCTTCTCAGTCGCTTTCTCTGGCTCATGCATATGGACCCAGGAACACTGATCACGGATATTGGCCATCTCAAAAAGGTATTTGTTCAGGCCAGCTTCTCTGATGGTCTCCTGGAACAAAGGCTCATGGGTTCTAGGAGTGCAAGAGGCGACGATCACCCGATTCAAATCGTGCTCCTCTATCATTTCCTTTATCTTCTCTTGGGTATCCTGGGAGCAAGTATAGAGATTGTCCTCAGCGTATACTACATTAGGGAGGGTTTTGGAATACTCCACAACCTCGGGCACAGCCACATATCCACCGATATTGATCCCACAGTGGCAAATAAATACTCCTATTCTGGGTTCCTCTCCGGAGACGTCTTTTTCGGGCACGTATTCCTTCTTTTTGACCAGAGTATTGCGTCCCGCAGCAAGCAAAGCGGAAGCAGCTCCTGCCGCAGCGCTTGCCTGCATCACTGTTTCCGGGATATCCTTTGGGCCGGAGAGGGCACCGCAAACGTAAATTCCGGGTCTGGAAGTCTCCACTGGGGAGAATTCACTTGTGTGGCAAAATCCGTATCTATTAAGCTGGATACCAAGCCTCTTTCCTAGAGCAATACATTCTGGGGAAGGCTGAAGCCCTACAGATAGCACAACTAGGTCAAACTCACGTATGTGCGGCTTATCATCTTGTGCTACATACTTGAGGAGTAAATTACCGGTGCCGTCTCGTTCCTCAATTCCATAGACCTTCGCCCTTATGAAGTCTATTCCTTCTTCCTTCCCCCGTTCATAGAATTTATCAAAGTCCTTCCCTTGAGTTCTTATATCCATAAAGAAAACAGTGCGCTCTAGTTCAAAGGGAACGTGCTCCCCGGCTATAATGGCTTCTTTTATGGCGTAGGTGCAACAGACGGAAGAACAGTATCCGCGGCCCAAGCTTTCATCTCTGGAGCCCACACATTGAATCCAGGCAATCCTTCGAGGTGGCTGTCTATCTGAGCACCTTACCAGTTCTCCTTGGAAAGGCCCCGAGGCGCTTAGCATCCTCTCAAATTCCATGCTTGTTACCACGTTGGGATATTTCCTGTATCCGTAATTGTTGAGAGGGACCGGGTCAAACGCATCAAATCCGGAGGAAAGAATCACAGCACCAACTCTTAGCTCTACAGTTTCTTCCTTCATGGAGTGATCGATGGCATTCGCTTTACAGGCAGCGACGCATTGCATACACTCAGAGCAAATCCCGCAAGCAAGGCAGCGACTCGCTTCCTTCACCGCCACCTCCTCGGAAAAGCCAAGCTCTATCTCCTTAAACCCGGAGACCCTTTCCTCTATAGGGATGCTGGGCATCTTCGCTCTGGGCTCCTTGGTCCTGCCAAAGGGAACAAAACTGACACTTGATGGTTCCCTTTCCTCGATGACTCTCCCTTCTCTGAGGTCTTGGTGGTTGAGATATCGGATGATCGATTCTGCCGCTTTCGCGCCGGCAGCTACAGCTTCAATTGCAATCCAGGGACCAGTTTGACAATCCCCGCCGGCAAAAACCCCTTCTCGGCTCGTTTGCAAAGTTAGCGGGTCGACTTCGAGAGTGCCTCGCTCGGTAACTCTTATGCCGCTACCCTCCAGGAAGGAAAGGTCAGGGGCCTGCCCGATTGCGGGAATTATCGTATCGAGCTTCAAATCGAACTCAGAGCCCGGTATAGGTATGGGACGTCTCCTCCCACTGGCATCTGGCTCACCAAGCTCCATCCGAGTACATCTTATTCCGGTAACCTTCGCATTCTCAGTTAGAATCTCCGCAGGTGCAACCAAGTATTCTATCTTTACCCCTTCAGTTCCGGCTGCCTCAACCTCTTCCTCCCTGGCTGGCATCTCAACCCTTGTTCTCCTATAAAGGATAGTGACTTCTTCAGCACCCAAGCGAAGAACAGAGCGGGCTGAGTCTATGGCAACGTCTCCTCCTCCTATTATTGCCACCTTCCCTTTTGCCTTTGTCTCTTTTCCTAGAGCAATCTCCCTTAGGAAGTCAACCCCGTGAATTACCCCATCTGCGTCCTCACCCGGGACTCCGAGTCGCTGACTGCGATGTGCTCCCACAGCAGTGAATACCGCTTTATATCCCTGCTGAAAGAGGTCATCAATAGTCAGCTCGGCGCCTATGGGAGTATTGGTCCTTATCTCCACGCCCAACCGTCTTATCCCCTCGACGTCTCTCTCGAGGACATCTTTAGGCAAACGATACTCAGGGATACCTACATGAAGCATTCCTCCAGCCACGGGAAGCGCCTCAAAGATGGTAACCTTATACCCCTCATGTCGCAAATGGTAGGCGCAGGCAAGCCCTGCCGGCCCTGATCCAACAATGGCAACCTTTTCCTCCTTCTCCTCTATCTCAGGCAATGGAGACTCATCTTTGACCGTATCAGCGACGAATCTTTTGATGGCCCGGATAGCAATGGGCTCTTCCAAGAGTGTGCGGTTGCATTTTCGTTCACAAGGAGCAGGGCAGACCCTCCCGAGTACCCCTGGAATGGGGAGTTTTTCCTTTATCAGAGAGAGCGCCTCTTCATATTTGCCCTTGGCAGTTAGGGCTACGTATCCTTGAACATTTGTCCCCGCAGGACAAGTCAAACCGCACGGGGGCCTCTCCCTCTTCTCAATGGCAAAGGCATTAGGATAGGCTTGGGCGAAAGGTCTAAAAATCGCTTTTCTTGGCGCTAGGCTCTGCTCAAATTCACTGGGAATCTCGATGGGACAGACTTCAGCACACTCTCCACATCCTGTGCACTTGGCAAGGTCAACATACCTGGGATGCTTCAAGACCCTTGCCTTGAAATCCCCGGCCTCGCCCTCAACTCCTAGGAGTTCTGAACAAGAAACTAACTCAATATTAGGGTGTCTTCCACATTCAATAAGTTTGGGAGAGAGGATACACATGGAGCAGTCTAAGGTGGGGAAGGTCTTGTCAAGCTGAGCCATCACCCCACCAATGGCAGGGGATTTCTCGACTAGGTAGACATAATACCCAGACTCGGCAAGGTCAAGCGCATCCTGGATTCCTCCAATACCTCCTCCAACCACCAGCACTGCTCCTATAGGCCCATCCTTTGACTCCATCTTATTCTTCCTCCCGAAACTGTAATTCGAGATCAAACCTGGGCTCTCAATTCCTCGAGAGCTTCCTCAGCAAGCTTCGCCGGAGCTGTTCTTACCTCCTCAGATTTTCGATCCACAATGGACAGCACCATTTGATGGCGCAGCTTCTGGGAGAAAGCGTCAATTCCTTTTACCTGTTCCAGAAAAGAGGGATGAACATACCCCTCGCTCACCGCCATGTTCCTCAGTGCCTTCATTACATCGGAGAATTTCACGTTTTGAGGGCAGTGAGCCTGGCAGGTGTAACACTGAGTGCAAAGCCAGGGTAGGTTGGAGGAGAGAACCTCCCTCCTCATCCCCAAGAGAACCATTCTAATTATCTTTCGAGGGTTATAGTTGGGATCAATGTCGGCGACAGGGCAGCTTGCGGTGCAAAGACCGCAGGCGAAGCAAAGCTTGATGTTTTCTCCCCCGGGCTCTTCAGCCACCTCGTACTTGAATTTGGTGTCCTGTTCGTTTAATAGCAAAGTCATTTTCCCTACCCCCTAAGCTCTAAATTCCGGCGGCTTCCAAAATCTCAGGCACCCTTTCCTCCCTGCCGATGGCCATAATATGAACCCCATCGCAAATTTTTTCTTCCTTTATCTGCCTGATGAGCCTTCCTGCAATCTCTATTCCCGTGGCGATCCCCTTTCCTTTTGGAGCCTGCGCCAGCTCGTCGATGAGATACTGGGGAACGAAGACGCCGGGAACATTTTCATTCATGTATGTTGCCATCTTTGCGCCAACCAGAAGTACTATGCCGGCCAAGATCTTGACTCTTTCGTCCGTCTTACGAGCATATTCCACGAATCTCTTGAACTCATCCAGATCATAGACAGCTTGAGTTTGAATGAAATCCACTCCGGCACTGAGTTTCTTCTCGAATTTGATAAGCTGAGGCTCAATTGGGTCTGCTGAAGGAGTAGCCGATGCTCCGATGCAGAAATCAACACCCCCGTCAAGTTCGTTCCCCACCATATCCTTTCCGGAATTGAGGGTATGGATAAGATGAATCAATTGAACAGAATCGAGATCGAAAACTGGTTTCGCCTCCTTATGGTCGCCAACATCGACAGAATCGCCGGTAAGACAAAGGACATTATCTACTCCTCGCGAATAGGCGAAAAGAAGGTCTGCCTGGATTGCCAGGCGATTGCGATCGCGGCAAGTTACTTGAAGAACTGGCTCTCCGCCATGTTCTCTAATAAGAAGGCAAGTTGCTAGAGAAGGATAGCGCATCACAGCGCTCTGATTGTCGGTCACGTTTAAACCATCCACTCTGTCTTTGAGAAGCTCAATGTGCTCGACCATCTTCGCCACGTTGGAGCCTTTTCCCGGTCCTGCTTCAGCAGTTACGACGAAATCCTTTGTCTTAAGGGCTTCCCTGAAAGGTCTGGCCATTTTGCAACCCCCTATAATCTAAGCCTTCAAGGCTTCAATCTTCCCCGGTCTCTTCACCGCCCGATAGTTCTTCGGCTCGTAGTATTTTCTCATCAAGTCAAGCCTGCCTTGCTTCTCCAGCCTTCGGTAAATGAGAACCCAAGCACAATCCTTCTCTGGGTCTATCTCGCAGCTTCCTCCCTTCCTTGTGCCTCCGCATGGCCCATTGAGGAGCCCCTTGGCGCAGCGCACAACGGGGCAGATCCCTCCAGTCCAATAAAGCATGCAATCTCCGCAGGCTCCGCATTTCTCAGTCCAGACCCCTTCTGCCTCGGGCATCCCCATGAATGTAGTGTTAAGTGCTGGGAAGACCGGCTTGTCGTCAAATACATCGGCCAAAGTCTGAACCCCTATTCCACACGCCATCGAAAGGACTGCCTCCACATCCTGCACATTATCCCTCAGCTCCTCAACCATCTCCCTCTCGCATTGCCTCTCCACATTAGCCTCTACGATGGAAAGCTCGCGTCCTTCTCCGCTTGAGGCGAGTCTGAGTTGAGAGGAAAGAATCCCTACCTCTTTCTCCCCACCGGCCCAACAGATGGTGACACAGGTCCCGCATCCTACCACCAGGATCTTCTTGTACCCGGAAATCATGCTCCTGATTTCCTCTAAAGGCTTCCTTTCGGCTACAATCATTTCCTCACCTCTCCTTGATCTTTTCCGTCATGTCCTTTATCTCTCGGACGAATTGCTGAGCCATGTCAGGAGCAATATTTACCATCCTGAGCCGGGAGTCATCTATACCCACTTCCTTGAGTAAGCTCTTGGCGTATTCCGCCCTCTCCTTCGCTCTGGTATTGCCTGTAAGGTGCTGGCAAGCACCTTCGTGGCAACCCATAATTAGTACTCCTGCGGCCCCTTTTTCAAAAGCTTTTAGAATGTGAATTAGATCAACCCTGCCAATACAGGGGACTCGAATAATTCTCACATTATTCGGATAATGCAGCCTCATCCTTCCAGCTTTATCAGCCGCTAGGTAAGCTGAATTCTCACAGCAAAAGGCAACAACCTTATTGTTTCCCCTGATCATAAGCTCTCTCCTATTGCTTGCACTTCAGCCAGGATTTGCTCATCGGCATAGCCTTCGAACTCTATCGCTTTCGCGGGACAGATGGCGGCGCAGATGCCACATCCTTCGCAGGCGAGGTCAGAGATTTGGGCCACCTCCCTTTGAGTATCCACTCGAACCAATCGGATTGCGCCATGAGGACAGACACGGATGCAAGTGAGACATGTCCGACACTTCTGAGGGTCTACCTTCACCTTCTCCGCCTCTACTACTGCCCTTCCCGCAGCCAAAAGCTCATAGGTGCTCATGACGGCGGATGCGATGTCTGTCGAGGCTCGAGCGATATCTAAATCCCCGCGACACGCCCCAATGGAGAATATCCCTTTCCTTTCGCAGGACACAGGATAAAGATGCACATTCTCGTCCTGGTAAAAGCCTCGGGAGTCAGTCCTTGTGTTTAGCATGGAATTCAGAGCTTCAGTTCCTTCAGAAGGCAGAATCCTTTCCTCGGCCACTAGGAAATCACAAAAGAGGGTTACTTCATCGCCAAGGAGAACGTCTTTCAGTTCGACTTTCACCCGGCCATCGTCGCTGCATATCCGAGGCCTTTCTTCAAACTTCAGAAACACTACTCCCCGATCCCTCAGCTCACGATAGAGTTTCTCTACACCTTCGCTGTCTACCTTCAGACTCTTGCACAAAACGTACACTTCGCTCCCCAGCTTCTCCTTAACTGCTAGAGCGTCGTTTAGCGTAGAGAGGGTGGGAAGCCGGGAATTTTCGTCGGAGACATCGAGAACGAAGCCGATAGTCTCAGGTCGTTGGTCGAGCCTCTCTGGGCCTCTAAGCATCTCAACAAGCTTTTGCCGTGATATAAGATTGACGCCTGACCTGAGCTCAAAGTCATTGGGGGAGAATTCGGCCCGGTATCCAGTGGCGAAGATAATGGCTCCAAAGCTTCGGGGGAATTCTCCCCCCCCTTTCTTTATCCTCACGGAGAAATTCCCCACTTCTCCTGCCCCCCTGGTCAATTCAGCAGACGTGAGCACTTCAATATCCCTACTCTCCTCTACTGCTTTCCTGACTAAGCTCAGGGTTTCCCAGGGGCTGGTCTTAAATCCATAAAACCCTTCAAATTCGCCCAGCTTCCCTCCTAGAGCTGGTCCACTTTCTATCAGGGTTGTTCTGAACCCAAGGTTAGAAAGATCAAGGGCAGCCTTCATCCCTGAGAATCCCCCTCCCACCACCAAAACGTCTTTGTTTACCGGGATTTCTGTCTTCTCCAAAGGCTTAAGGAACCGAGCCTTTTCTACCGCCATGCCTATGAGTTCCACAGCCTTCTCAGTAACATCTCCGTCATGAACCCATGAACATTGCTCCCTGATGTTTGCCATGGAGAGGAGATTAGGATTAAGCCCGGCTTGTTCAAGAGCCTTGCGGAAGGCATCCTCCTTAAGCTCCGGAGAGCAGGCGGCAATGACCACCCGACTGATGTCTTTACCTTTGATGTTGGAGAGCATCTCCTCCATTCCTTCTCTCAGGCAGAGGTCGGAGCTTAAGCCAACATGGACCACGTCTGGACAGTTCTCTGTAGCTAGCATCACTCTAGGGAAATCTATGTTTGCGAGGCTTTTACCGCAATCACAAAGGAAGACGCCAATCCTTAGCTCCATCTTTGTAGAACCTCCGTTGCTCTTTGCGCCGCTGCCATGCCATGAGCGAAGGACTCGGGGATGTCCCTGGGGCCCTGACAAGTCCCGGCGAGGAATATGCCTTCCACATTGGTCTCATTGGAATTGAGAGGCTCTTTGGTATCAAAGAAACCAGATTCCCCCAGATTTATGCCTAGAGTTCTCGCCAGGTTCCAGGAATCGTCGCGGGGAGAAAGACCTACCGAAAGAGCCACAAGGTCAAAGGTTTCTCGCGCAACCTTTCCTTCTGAAATATTTTCGAATCTCACCTCAAGTTCCCCTGAGGAGGTCTCCGAAATCTCGACAGGCACCCCTCGAACGAATCGGATAGTCTCTTGGCAATCCTCATAAAACTGGGCAAAGCCCTTCCCTGCAGTCTGGAGGTCAATATAGAAGATGGTTACCTCGGCGTTTGGATTATGATACTTGATGAGCCGGGCGAACCTCATGGCATATTTGCAGCACACCTGGGAGCAATAGCCATGGGTTTCATCCCTTGAACCTATACACTGAATAAAGGCGACGTTTCTGGGCTCCTTGCCATTTGAACGGAGCTTAAGGCAGCCTTCGCGGTTGAAGATCTTCTCAAGGTCAAGACCGGTCAAGACGTTAGGATATCGGCCATAACCTAGGCAGCCCATCTCTCGGGCGTTGAAGACGTCAAACCCGGTGGCAACGACAATTGCACCGACGCTTAGCTCCTTCTTTTCTGGCTCACGGTCAAAATCTATTGCGTTTGTGGGGCATATGGCCCGGCAGAGATTGCATGTCTCACCGTTAAGGCGAAGGCACCGGCTTGCATCGAGGACGTAGGAATAGGGAACTGCCTCGGGAGAAGGCGAACGGATCGCCTTCGGTTCTGCGGGACAGACCGCAGCGCATATCCCGCAAGCAATACATCTTTCTGGGGAGATGTATTGGGGTTTTTGAAGGACTTCAACCTGAAAATTGCCAATCTCGCCGCTTATTCGTGCCACCGTCGAATGGGCGAGGATGGCAATGCGCGGATGGGCTGCTACCTCACTGAGCCTCTTGGGCACAACGCAGACGGAGCACTTGGTGCAAACATCAGTTGCCTTGCAGCAAAAGGAGGCTGCCCAACCCCCAATGGAAGCTTCCCTTTCGACGAGGTAGACCTGAGAATCGCTGTCAGCGAGCGCCAGGGCTGCCGCCATCCCCGCCACCCCTCCTCCGATTACTAGGCTGCTTCTGTCCAATTTGCGCTCCTTCCCCTCGCCTGTTGCAGGCCAAAGGTGTGGAGTATAGCACAAGACTCAAGACTTGGCAAGCAAAACACCAAGAAAGGCGCGAATTTTGGCCTGGCGAAACTTGCAGGAGCGGTTTGGGGCTTTCCTTCCTGTTACGAAAGCAGGCCCGCGATAGTCGTTGTCACTTTCTTGGGCCTGTCCGCTTGTATTCTCTCTGGAGTAAGAGCGCTAGCTCTTCTGTCTTAGCAATTGCTCCACTCTCGTCAGCAGCTCGTTAGGCTCGAACGGCTTGTGAAGATAGTCCTCGGCCTCCATCATCATCCCCTCCCGCATGGAGAGGTGGGCCTTTTCTCTATCATCGGGATAGACGGTTAGCAGCAGCACAGGGATCTCAGAGAAAAAGTGATATCTGGGATCGGTCTTGAGTTCTCTACAAACATCAAACCCGGTCTTGCCAGGCATTATCACGTCTAAAACGATCAAGTCAGGCCTTTCATCCACTACCTTCCGCAAACCTTCGTCTCCATCAAGCGCAGCAACCACCTGATAGGATTTGCTTTCGAGCACACTCTTCACCGACGCCTGTATATCGGGATCGTCGTCGACCACGAGGATCTTAGTTTGCTTCTGCATCTTAACCTCCTTCTGACAAAAGTGTGTTTATGCGTTCAAGCAAGGCAAATGGCTCGATGGGTTTTTCTATGTAGTCGTCGGCGCCAAGTCGACGACCAGTCTCCAACTCGTAGCGGCGTTGACTGGCCTCCTCTCTAATTGAACTCATAATTAAGACGGGCATACTGTGGTACTCCCTCCACTGACTGTTCTGAAGCTCCTTCATAACCGCGAAACCATCCATCTTGGGCATGAGGAGGTCCAAAAGCATCAAGTCTGGCCTACTCTCCCTTAGTCTCACCAAACCTTCCTGTCCATCGCGAGCTTCGATCACCTCATGAGAACGAGAGCTCAATATGCTACTCAACGCCAATCTGATGTCAGGGTCATCATCTACTATCAGAATTCTCGCCATCTAGTTCTCCGCAGGCCCGTCCAAGTCCTTGGGCAGGGCAAAAACGAACTCACTTCCTCTGTTACTCCCAGGACAAGGGCTTACCGCCCATATCTTACCCCGATGAGCTTCAATGATCCTTTTCGCTATTGATAGCCCCAAGCCAGCCCCTCTCTCAGCCACGTCGAGCCCTCGATAGAAATCGCCAAATATTTTGGGCAATTCCTCGGCAGGAACACCAACTCCCGTGTCGGCAACCTGCGCCTGGAGATAATCCGTGCCGTCTATCACCTTTGCTGACAGCGTGCCTCCAGAAGGGGTGAACTTTATGGCATTGGATAGCAAGTTTATGACCACCTGCTTGAGGCGCTCTTTGGACCCATATATGGGTGGCAGCCCATCAGGCACCTCAGCTTTGACTTCTAATCCCTTCTCCTCAGCCAAAGGTCGCATTACTTCAATGGAATCCAGTACTACCTGGCCCAAAGAGATTCTGCTCATAGCTAGGTCTCTGGCCTCGATTCGAGACACGTCCATTACATTGCTTAACAAATCCAGGAGCTCCGAGATCCTTTTGCTGCTTCTTTCTAGCATATTTCTTTGCTCACTACTGAGTTCTCCAGCGAAGCCCCCAAGCATAACCCGATGATAGCTTTCAATCGCGGCTAGGGGAGCCTTAAGGTCATGAAAAATAACGGACAGAATATGCCCCAGCGTGTTCCTCGTATTTTCGAATCTCGAAGCGACTATCGTAGCGAGGTTATACATCGTCTTACGTCCCATTTCGGGGTTCTCTTGGAACAAGGCTTTAAGCTGTGTCGTATCCAAACCGATAACCTTGGTTGTCTCCAGAGCGCGGCCTGTGGAATTAAGAATGCAGGGGTCTATGAGCCCTGAACAACACAAGCAGCCACATGGAGTTATTACATCAATTGTCGCAGTGTCCTCCCTCGCCCGACTAATGTGCAGATTTATTTCCAGAGCCACCTTGCCCGATTCAATGACATAGATGGTATGACATGAGCAACCTTCAGAGAAGATGATTGTCCCAACCTTATAGACTTCTTCTTGGCAAAGCGGTAGCAGTTTCTCCAGCTCATTATCGCTCAGCCCGGTAAACAAATCAGACGCTGCCAAAACGTCTCTGATAGAATCCGATCTGCTTTCGACAGGCATTTCCTCTATCTTTTCCAGTCGCTTCAAGACCCCCTCCATTCATTTCGGCAATGTTCCTCGGGAGGAACATCTACCCCTGACAAAGGAACTCTATTATAACATTGAACTGTGAGGGATAAAACATGCCCCAGCGTTTCCCTTGCGTGTTCGAACCTTAAAGAAACTACCCCAGCGAGGCTATTCATCGTACTTTGTCCTGTTTGGGGGCTCTCCTCAAGCAAGCCTTTAAGCTCTTTCGTGCCCAAGGTATTGACCTTGACTGTCTCGAGAGCCACCCTGTCCGATTCAACAACAGACATAGTACAGCATGGGCCGACTTCCAGGAGGACGGTTGGACCTGGCGCACTGACCCCTCTCCGGCAGAGCTCTAATAGCTTCTTGACGTTGTCATTCCTTGCCCCCAAAATGTGTTCGGCGATCTTCAAATGCCTTTGATAGAATCCACCTCCCTGTTATCTGTCTTAAGGAGTGCAAGCTAAACACTCTATCCGGCGAGACTTCCCTCTGTCCCTTCCAATCGCTTCAAGGCCCGCAAGCGCGAAGTTGCTGCGCTTGCGCTTCAGTGCCCTGATTTAGTATCTCAAGTCGACTCTGCCACGTTACAATCACAGGGCGAATCTGTTAGAATGTCATGTGGCAATGTCATCTTAGGCCACGTTCGAAGAGTTGTGCCAGAGCCAAAAGTACGAAGGAGGATTCCGAATGAAGACGAAAAGCAATCTTGAGAGGGTGCTTGGGGAAGGTCATTTTGCTGTGACCGCTGAGCTTAGTCCTCCTCAAAATGCTGACCCTGAGGTGATAAGGAGAAAAGTCAGTCTTCTTAAGGGCTATGTTGATGCGTTTAGTGTCACCGATGGACAGTCAGCGGTAGTAGCGATGGCAAGCTGGGCAGCCTGCCTTATAGGGAAAGATGAAGGCCTTGACCCCATCGTGCATATGACTTGTCGTGACAGGAATCGGATTGCCCTTCAAATGGACATTTTGGGCGTTGCTGCCCTTGGAATAGACAACGTACTTTGTCTCTCTGGCGATCCCATCTCGTTTGGGAACTATCCTGAAGCAAGGTTTGTCTCGGATGTTGACTCCGTCCAGCTTGTCAAGATAGTCAAGGATCTGCGGGACGAAAACAGGTTTCTAAACGGAGAGCCGATACTGGGAAGACGGCCCGAGCTCTTCATTGGAGCTGTGGCAAATCCCTTCCTTGAACTTCCTGAGACTGAAGTGAACCGTCTTGAGAGAAAGGTTGACGCAGGAGCAGACTTCATACAAACTCAAAGTGTCTACAACATTGAGAAGTTTGAAAGATGGATGGAGATTGTTCGGGAGAGGGGACTGCACAATAAGGTGAGGATCCTTGCTGGTATCACCCCTCTTAAAACAGTAGGAGCGGCGAGGTATATGAAAGCGAGTATTGCCGGCGTGGACATCCCGGATGAGCTTATTGAGCGCCTTCGCAAGCTTCAAACTAAAGAGCGAGTGTCGAAGGAAGGGATAAGAATTGCCGTTGAGACCGTAAGCAGACTGAAGGAAATGGAAGGCGTGGCGGGTGTCCATATTATGGCTGCTGAGTGGGAAGAGGCCATGCGCGAAATCTGCGAGGCTAGTGGTCTTTGTCCTCGGCCTCGCTTTGAGGAATTGGTAGCGCTGGAGTAGTGGATTGGACACGGCTCAAAACAGATATGAAGGCAAGCATGGAAGAGAAGGTGGAAGCAGCACTTAAGGGATCAGGACCCCGTTTGCCGGCTGCCGCGTGGCGGCTGTAACTTTGCGGCATGTGGTCGAGCAGGTGCTTAAGGAGCAAATTGCTAGAGGTCAAGGAAGTGACCGCGATACAAACGCAGGTAGGCGGGCGAGGAGGTGTCAAATGCCAAAAGGACATTTTAGCTGCTCTTGGTGTGGCGAAAAGGTAGAGTTCTCAACCGAGGAGCCACCTTGTAAGGCGTTAACCGGCTGGCTTGTGGTTTCACAGTGGAAGGGCTTGAGATCCGTTGATCACTACTGTTTTTGCTCCTCTATCTGCCTTAGAAGATGGGCAAGTGCTCAGGCGCCTGAGATCCCTGACGTATTCCTGAGAGCTTTCGGAGAGGAGCGGGGAGGCGGGAATACTCGCCCGTGATATTTTGAACTGCTAAAAGAGAAAGGAGTCAAATGGAATCATCAAGAAATCAACAGAGACTCGCCGTCACAATAAATGAGGACTACTGCAGCAGATGTGGTATTTGCTCGTCAGTCTGTCCTTTTGAGGCGATAAGAAGGGATTCTGAAACAGGTAAGATGCTTCTAGAGATAGAAAAGTGCCAAACGTGTGGAATCTGTTATTCCTCTTGTCCTGCCAAAGCTATCGACGCCATTTATTATGATGTAGACTCCTTGATCAGGTATCTTGAGAGAGCAAAGCGCGAATATGAGTCCGATACCCTAGTTATAATGTGTAAAGGAAGCGCACCTGATTCCAGTGCTGTGGAGAAGCTCTTTGGGGTGTCGGAATTTATCCCGTTGTCTGTTCCCTGTGTTGGCCGCATCCCGGAGGAAGTCCTGTTGAAAGTCATAGCTACTATGGGAATACGAAGGATTCATATTCTGGCCTGTGACGAGGACTATTGCCGATTTGAGAGGGGAAGCCCGATCACCGGACGCAGAATCATCGCACTCAATATTGTGCTAGCTCAACTTGGCTACGGGCCGGAAGCCATTGAGTTGAAGCGAAACAGTCTGAAGGTCAAGGCAGATAGAGACAAATGCATCGCTTGTGGCAACTGCGTGTTCTACTGTCCTTACGGTGCTGCCAAGCTGGAGAGTGGGGCAGCAGAGTTCGATTTGGACTTGTGCAGGGGTTGTGGCTTATGCGTTACCCTATGTCCCGCCTTTGCTTTGGACTTAGAGAATTGGGAGACGGAGCGTATGACAGCTTTGATCTCCAGACTATCCGCAGAAATGGAAAGGCCGAAAATACTGGTATTCCGTTGTCAGTGGTCTGTTTATCCTTCGCTTGATGGGGAATTCGATTCCAACGTCCGGGCTGTGGATTTGCCCTGTGCTGCAAGAGTCGAGCCGCTGCACATCTTGGAGGCTTTCCGGAGTGGGGTAGACGGCGTTTTGATAGCGGCTTGTCCCGAAGAGGATTGTAGGGCGAAGACAGGAAGCAAAGAGAGCAAAAGGTTGATGACCGCGTTGGGGAAGACTCTAGGCCAAATTGGCTTGGGAGAGAGGCTTCATTTCTGCTCTGTAGCCCCGAGATATCCTGGCGCTTTCAACGAGGAATTGCAGCAGTTCAAGGCAAGGATAGAAAGCGATTATTCCAAGGAGGCCGCACAATGATAGTAACAGCTCAGAAGCCTTTAGAGGAGATTATGGATTTCCTATCTCCTTACAGCAGTGTTTTAATTGCTGGCTGTGATGGCTGCACCACGCCGCCAAGGGGCTTGAGAGAGGCCCAGACGTTAGGTGAATTGGTTGAGCTTGCCGGAAAGTTGAGAGGAAAGGATTTCACAATCAAGGTGACTACAGTGGCCAAGCAATGCGATTCTCATTTGACACTCGCCACGCTTGAGTCGCAGATACAGGGTGTGGAGGCCATTCTGTCTCTTTCTTGTGGCTTGGGGGTACAGACTATAGCCGAGGTCTTGCCTGATGTGCTTGTCTTCCCAGGTCAGAATACCCTTTTCATCGGGACGGAGATGAGAGAGGAAGGCATCTTGGTGGAGAGATGTGCTGCATGTGGCGACTGCATTCTAGCGTTGACTGGCGGTATTTGTCCCATTGCAAGATGCGCCAAATCCTTGCTTAATGGTCCCTGTGGAGGTTCATCCAACGGCAAATGTGAGGTGGATCCTGAAAAGGACTGCGCTTGGGATCTCATCGTCAAACGACTGGAGAAACTGGGCAAATTGGATCTCTTGGAGAACATTCGCCCTCCTCGGAATTTTGAGGTCGTGCCTAGACCAGGAAGGATCCTGGAGTGACGCTTAACTGAGGGCTGCTCAATGGTGAAAAGGTATTTTGGGTGCTCTGCCTGTGCCGGAACGGGTGTTGGGTTTTTGGGCAGACTCACTCTGTTAACTCGTGGCTGTGTGGCTTGCGGTGTTGCACTGGAAGCGTCTGGAACAGGAGTTCAGAATGCCCATCTATGAATACTCTTGCCCTGAGTGTAACTTGAAGTTCGAACTCCTGCGGCCCTTAAGCCAGGCAGGTGACCCTGCATCTTGTCCTCAGTGTCGCGGCAAGGTTAACCGAGTTCTCTCCTCATTCACCTGCTCCCGGGCAGCCAGTGAAGACGTGCCTGGAGGGGTCGGCGGCTCATCTTGTAGCACATGCTCCGCCATAAGCTGTAATGGTTGCAGATCGGGGTAGGGCTCTTTCTGTGGCAATCAGGAAATCAAGCTCTAGGTTGATGACACAGCTAACCAAGGAAGACTTTTCTGTAGACGAAGCAGTCAGGAGGATGAAGAACCCCGGGGTGGGTGCGATACTAACATACGTGGGGACGGTGCGCGAGTTCCCGGAGGGTCTGGGACTGGAATTCGAAAGCAGTAGCGACGCTTTGGAGAGATTGGAAGAGATAAGGGAAATGACTATCAGCACGTTCGATGTAGAAGATGTAGCCATAATACATCGAACTGGATTCCTGCGCCTGTCGGATAACATCTTGCTCGTAGCGGTTTCGGCATCTCATAGGGGGGCAGCCTTCGATGCTTGCCAGCGCATAATAGACGAGATAAAGACTCTCCATGAATCATGGGCAAAAGAAGTATGGAGGTAGTGCAGGCGACGAGGGGAAACAGGCAAAGTATCGGTTGCCGTCAGTGGAGTGCCAAAGAGGAGGCTTACGGCACAGCCGTTCCACGGTTGGGGCAGGGAAAAGCTGTCTGTTTGATGGCAGCGAGATTTGATGAAACTCATCGTTGGATTGGGGAATCCAGGCGGGACTTACGCTGGTGATCGCCATAACATTGGCTTTCGTTGCCTGAATTATTTCGCTAGTCTTCATTACATTCGTTTTGACCATAGGCAATGCCAGGCTAGGATAGGCATTGGCGAAATTGCTGGCAGCAAATTGTTGCTGGCCAAGCCAGCGACTTTCGTCAACCTCAGCGGTAAGGCGGTGGCCTGCTTGGCGCGTAGGCATGATATTCCCTTGAACGACATTCTAGTAGTGTATGACGACCTTGATTTGCCTCTGGGCAAGATTCGCCTGCGTGGTAGTGGTGGCTCGGGGGGCCATAAGGGGATGAAATCAATAATTTCCGCTCTGGGGGGCGAGGATTTCCCCCGAATTAGAATAGGCATTGGGCGGCCTCAGGTCGAGGAGCAATCCAGTGGCGAAGACATCATAGTCAACTATGTGCTTGGTGACTTCTCTCCTCAGGAGGAAAAGGTGGTGAAATTGGCGATTGTCACGGCGGCTGAAGCCATTGACTGTCTTCTTAGTCAAGGAATAGAGATGGCAATGAGCAAGTTCAACTGACTGCCTTACGAGAAGTCTGAGCAAGGGAGCCATAAGTGCATTGACCTTGGCAATCCTTTTCCTGGTTGGCATAGTAGCTGGCATTGTGGGCGGGCTTCTGGGCATAGGCGGGTGCTCCATTATGATGCCCACCATTCGTTTTGGATTTGGTTTTCCTCCGACTCTTGCTGTTGGCACAACTTTAGTTGCCGTGATTTTCACCGCTGCCTCCGGGGCAATACAGCACTGGAGGCTAGGGAACGTAGATTGGAACTCTGTCAAGCATATCGCTCCAGCGGGGGTAGCAGGGGTGCTTGCTGGCTCGGCGCTTTTCTATTATATCCGTGAATACGGCGCCCTAATTGACTTAATTGTTGGGCTAGCTTTTGTTTGGGTTGCAATAAGGATGGTTTATGAAGGGGTATTTCGTCGGCAAGCGGCAGAGGTTCCAGGAAATGAACTCCTGGGAAGCAAGCAGGCCAAAGCAGGTGTAGGCGGTGGCGTAGGATTTCTCACTGGGATAATTGGTCTTGGCGGGGGCTATGCCTTGGTGCCCAGTTTCATCTATTTTCTTAGGTCACCATTGCGGATTGCTATTGGTTCCTCTATGGCGTCCTTTGTCTGGTTTGCCTTGGTTGGAGGCATAATTAAGGGCATTCAAGGTTTCTGCGATGTTCCGGCTGCCCTTGCCTTGGGTATTGGAGCTGCTGGTGGGGCAATTATCGGGGCCAGACTAGTAGCGCGATTCAAACCAGCCACGTTGAAGGCCGTCTTCGGCTTCGTGTTCCTTTATGTTTCTCTAAAATACATTTTGCTCTATTTTGGTGTTCACATTTAGGGCGAAGTCAAGAGATACTAATCCTGGTCTCGGGGCATGTCTTTCAGATTGCAGCCGGGCGATGTAGGTGTGTGGGGGGCAACCAGGAGTGTGGCGGTGATGGCGAGCCGTCCAATGGTGTAGTATAATCTATCACTTGAATCAGGGATGATTATCGCTGTGATTGGAAATTCCTCCTGTTCCCCGGAAGAATCCGGATTGGCTGAAACCGTGGGAGAGTTGTTGGCTCAGCGTGGTGCCACCATAGTGTGCGGTGGCCTAACTGGTGTTATGGAGGCGGTGTGTCGCGGAGCCAAATCCAAAGGCGGTGTGACAGTTGGCATCTTGCCAGGTGAGGACGCAACGATGACCAACCCATGGGTAGATATTCCCATAGTCACGGGAGTAGGTTACGCCAGGAATATGGCAGTGGTAAAGTCAGCCCAGGCCGTGATCGCCATCGGGGGCGGTTACGGAACCCTTAGCGAGATTGCCTACGCTTTGAAAAGCAAGATTCCAGTTATTGGCTTGAATACCTGGTCATTGTCTTTGGCTGATCAAGCGGTTGATGCCATAATCAGAGTTTCTAGTCCTACAGAGGCAGTGGACAAAGCCGTTGCCTTAGCTGAAAACAGGGTTGCATCGGTTTAATATGAATCAAGAAATGGAATGCATCGAGAGCATTAGCGCTAGGGAGATCCTCGATTCCCGGGGTAACCCCACAGTGGAAGCAGAAGTGGCACTGATCGGCGGCGTGATTGGGGTGGCCTCAGTTCCATCGGGGGCGAGCACCGGGAAGCGTGAGGCCCTGGAACTTAGGGATGGGGATAAGAGCAGGTATAACGGTCTTGGCGTCTTGGAAGCAGTAAAACATATCAATGAAGATATTGCTCCGGAAATAATTGGTATGTTTGCTTTGGAGCAGGGGGCCATTGACCAGAGGCTGATTGAGCTTGATGGCACTGGTAACAAAGCCCGCCTCGGCGCTAACGCTACGTTGGGGGTGTCTTTGGCAGTAGCAAAGGCTGGTGCTAGTTACCTCGGCGTGCCTTTATATCGGTACCTAGGTGGGGCAGGAGCCTGCCTGTTGCCTATCCCCATGCTCAATATCTTGAATGGTGGCAAGCATGCTCTGGGTTCTACTGATTTTCAGGAATTCATGATTGTGCCTGTGGGTGCTGCCAACTTCGCCAAGGCAATTCAAATGGGCAGTGAAGTGTACCACTGCCTGTACAGAGTGCTCAAAGACAAGGGATTAAATACCAATGTCGGCGATGAAGGCGGCTTTGCCCCTGAGCTTTCTTCTAACAAGGAAGCAGTGGAGTTAATCCTGAAAGCTATCGATCTGGCTGGCTATAGAGCTGGCGAGGACTTGTTTGTTGCTCTCGACCCGGCAGCGAGTAGCTTCTATCATGATGGCGAGTATGCTTTGTCTAGAGAAGGAGTCACTCTCACCTCTGGAGAAATGGTGGATTATCATGCCAGACTGGCATCAGATTACCCTATCATCAGCATCGAAGACGGCTTAGACGAGGATGATTGGTCAGGCTGGGAATTGCTCACAGCCAGGCTGGGGGAAAAGGTTCAAATCGTCGGCGATGACCTTTATGTCACCAATATTGATCTGCTTGAGAGGGGGATTGCCCAAAAGGCGTCAAACTCAATACTCATTAAGCCGAACCAAATAGGCACGCTCACCGAAACCCTGACAGTTGTTGCTAGGGCAAAAACCACGGGATGGACAACTATTATCAGCCATCGTTCTGGGGAGACCGAGGATACTACTATAGCTGACTTATCGGTAGCTGTGCACGCCGGATTCATTAAAGCTGGGGCTCCTTGCCGCAGCGAAAGACTGGCTAAATACAATCGCCTTCTTAGGATAGAAGAGGAGCTAGGCACAAGCGCCCGCTATCCAGGCAGGAAGGCTTTCTACAATCTGGTAGGACTGCAATAATGGAGATAGTCCGGGATGTCTATCAGATAAGGATCCCTTTGCCATCTGTCCCGTTGGAATACGTCAATGTCTATGTAGTTAGGGGCGCTGAGGGAGCCATACTCATTGACACCGGTTGGAATACTCCAGAAGCCTTTTCTGCTTTGGAATTCGGACTGAAGGGGCATGGCATTGCATGGAAAGACATCAAGCAGATTGTTGTTACTCATATTCATCCTGACCATTATGGTTTGGCAAAGAAGATAAGAGAGTATTCTGGAGCCGCGGTGGCCATGCATCGGATAGAGGCAGGACTTGTTGGTCCAAGATATTTGAATTTTGGCAATCTTCTTGAAGAATTGGGACGTGATCTTTACAAGAACGGTGTTCCTTCAGCTGAGTTGCCTGGCCTTGAGGACGCTTCTCTATGGATGAATGATTTTGTGATGCCCCTTATGCCCGATGTTGAGTTGGACAATGGTGACAGGATTTCCAATGGGACCTTTGAATTTGAGGTAATGTTGACACCGGGACATTCCGCGGGCCACATATGCCTCTACGAAGCAAGAAGGAAACTCCTATTTTCAGGCGACCATATTCTGTTTGAAATCACCCCTAATGTGTCGTATCATCCCCAATCCGGGGACAATCCCTTGGGGGATTATATCAATTCCCTGGAGACCATAGCGGGCCTCGAAGTCAACCTAGTCTTCCCAGGGCATGGGCCGGTGTTTAATAGCCTGAAGATAAGGGTGGAAGAGATACGTTCTCATCATGTACAAAGAGAAAGGGTTATCATGGAGGCCGCGAGCGAAGAACCGAAGACGGCCTATCAAATAGCAACAGAGATTCCGTGGATACCCGATCAGGGAGGCGTCGGTTTTCAGAATTTGGAAGGTATGGACAGGCGACTGGCGATAATGGAGACCATTGCTCACCTCAGACTATTACTGACTGAGGGTAGGGTAAGGGAGATTGAGAGAGACGGTATCTCTTTCTATCTGGCTACGTGACCAACTTGGGAAGGAGGTATAGATTGACAACAAGGATTGGGATCAATGGCTTTGGACGAATCGGCAGGCTAGCTCTTAGAGCGATAAATCAGAGGTGCAAGGACAGGTTAGAAGTAGTGGTGGCGAATGACCTTACCGATGCTAAGACTAATGCTCATCTTTTCAAGTACGACACCAATTACGGCAGCTACCCAGGGAGGGTGGAACCTAGGGGGAATTCCATTATAGTTGACCAGAAGGAGATAAGGATTCTGGCCGAGCGTGACCCAGCCAAAATTCCCTGGCGAGACTACGGGGTGGACATTGTAATTGAATCAACGGGGCTTTTCACCCACGCTAGCAAGGCAGCTAGTCACCTTCAGGGCGGGGCCAAGAAAGTGGTTATTTCAGCCCCAGCACAAGAAGAGGATGCGAGCATCGTCCTCGGGGTCAATGAAGGGCAATATGACCCAGCCAAGCATCGCATCATATCCAATGGTTCCTGTACCACCAATTGCATTGCTCCTGTGGTCAAGGTTCTTCATCAGAACTTCGGCATTGTCCATGGGCTGATGACTACCATTCATGCTTACACCAATGACCAGAGAATTCTGGACGTGTTTCACAGCGACTTGCGTCGAGCGAGAGCGGCTGCGGTTAACATCATACCTACTACCACAGGTGCTGCTCGTACCACCACTGTGGTGATACCTGAGCTGAAAGGAAAGCTCCATGGCATTGCCATAAGGGTGCCTACTTCCATAGTGTCTCTGGTGGACTTTGTGGCTGACCTAAACAAGGGGGTGACCGCTGAGGAAGTCAACGATGCCTTTCGCAGGGCTGCTGAGGGGGAACTTAAGGAGATACTGGAGTACTGTGAACAGCCCCTGGTAAGCACGGATTTCAAAGGTAATCCGGCCAGCGCCATTTTTGACGCCTTAAGCACGATGGTCATCGACGGCAATCTGGTCAAGGTGCTGGCCTGGTATGATAATGAGTGGGGCTATAGCTGTCGCCTCGCCGACCTTTGTGCCTATATTGCTGATAAAGGCGTATAATCGGGTCCATCGCTAGTATGGTTGGCTGCAGAAGTCACTACGCTTCTTGTAAGTGTGGTTCTCTGGCAATGACTGATGCGGTGGCTGGCAGGGAATGTCATTGTGAGGAGTCGAAGCGGCCCAGCAATCCGCGTGCTGATTAGTTAACATAAGGCACTACAAAGCTATTGACAAGGCTGCAAGTTGTGGTACATTTAGTGCAAGGAGGTAGAAATGTTCTGTCCTAAATGCGGTACTGAGAATCCTGATGACGCTAAGTTCTGTTCCAAGTGTGGTGCTGGTCTTGGTACTACGTCTGCCCCGGCAGGAACATCCGAGAGTAGTACTGGCTTGTCCCCTAATGTAGCTGGGCTTCTTTGCTATGTGGCTTGGTGGATAACAGGGATAGTCTTTGTGGTGATTGAGACGAAGAGCAAGTTTGTTAAGTTCCATGCTTGGCAATCCATTATGACCTTTGGGATATTGACCGTGGTTCAGATTGTTATATCCATCCTTGCTGCTGTGATATGGACTCCCTTTGCGGTTGTATCGGGATTATGGATGTTTCTACATGTCTTGGGGATCCTTGTTTGGGTTCTAAGTGTTGGTCTGTGGATTGCTCTTATGGTTCTAGCGTATAGCGGCAAGATGTGGAAGCTGCCCGGGGTAGGCGACTGGGCTGAGAAGCAAGCCAGCAAAGCTTCCTAAGCGCCATTGTTCGTCGTCTTTGATAGGAAACTGGCGAAGCAGCGGCGTGTGTATTTGGTAGTCTGATATTGGCTTCCGGCTATCGCCCGACATTGTGGGCAAAGCGCGGGAATCCCCTCCACCCTGCGACACGGCTTTGGGAACCTGTCACCTGTAATGAGGCGGGCAGGTGATGTTGCCAGGCTAAAGGGAAGTCAGTCTATACCGCGGGAACCATGAGGTTTAGTACGACTTTCGTGTCTTTCTTCAGCCTGAATTCAACCCTGGCGCTGCTTTTGCGCACGCCATAAACCTGTCACATCAAATTTCGTTTTTCAGTATAATAGGCATCAGACTGATGTCTATTGAGAAAGATGTAGTATGTCGAGCGGTAAAGGGTGATGGGCAAGCTTTCGCTCAACTCTATGAGGAGAATTTCGATAAGATCTATCGCTATATCTTCCTAAGATTGGGAAATCAGGCTGAAGCTGAGGACTTGAGTCAAGAGGTATTCGTTAAAGCTTTGAAAGCGATTGGGTCTTACAAGTGGCGGAATTTGCCTTTCGCGTCTTGGCTGTTTCGCATCGCCCATAATCAAATGGTCGATCATGTAAGGAAGCAGGCGAGGATGAAAGAGGCAGCTTTGGATGATGACAGTATGACTTCAATTAGCGAAGCAAACCCAGCATCCATTGCAGAGCACGGCCTTGAGATTGAGCGGTTACTTGATAGTGTAGAGAAGTTGTCCCCCGCTCAGCGTGAGGTGATTTCGCTTCGTTTTGGTGCTGAGCTTTCCATTGCTGAGGCGGCTCGAGCCTTGGGCAAAAGCCCAGGCACCGTCAAGGCTTTGCAGTACAATGGCATAGTGGCATTAAGGAAGATGCTGCTGGCAAATGAGTAGAGAATGGCAGATAAGATAGAAGACATTCTGGACAAGTGCTTGGAGCGCATATCCAAGGGCGAAAGCGTTAGTGATTGTCTCACAACCTATCCTGAGCGAGCACCTGAACTGGAGCCCTTGCTCAAAACTGGCTTTGCGCTCATTCATGAGTCCCTTGCGGTTCAGCCTCCCCCTGAGTTCAAGGCCGAGGCCCGGTCTCAGCTTCAGGGGATGCTTTGTGCCAAGTCAAAGAATGCTGAAACAAGGGTGGGGGTTCCTATTTGGCACAGGAAGTGGGCTGTGGCTATCGTAGCTATCCTGGTTGTTCTATTTGTTGGAACAGCAACCGCTGTTGCTTCAGGAAACGCTTCACCTGATCAGCCTCTTTATCCCGTAAAGTTGGCTGTGGAGCAGGTGAGACTGACGTTGGCCTTTTCTGGTGTGAGCAAGGCGAAGCTTCACATTGAGTTTGCTGAGCGGAGAGCGAGTGAAATTGCCGAAATGGCACGCCAGGAACAAGGTGATAGGATTCCTGCATTGACTGAGAGGCTGGCTGAGCATTTGGACAAGGTGTATGAAGCTGAGAGCACGTGGGAGGTCATGCAGGGAGGGCCAAGAACACTGGCACCCAATGATGGGGCAGAAGCCTATGGTAAGGGAAAGGATGCAGAAGAGCTAACGACAATGCTACGTGAAAGCCGGTGGAGGAGTCTGGACACACTGCAAAACGCTTTGAACGAGACCCCTGAGAGAACTAAGCCCAGTCTGGAGCGGGCCATCGAGGATGTGAGACAGGACTACGAGGAAACGCTTTTCCTGTTGGAAAGCGCCTCAAGGCAGTAACATAGACGGAAGACTCCTTTAGTAATTAGGCCGCGGGGAGTATAATAAGGTATCGGAGATGGGGTCTGAGGTTTTCTATCGGAAGTGGCGTCCGCAGGCTTTGGCTGAGCTGGTGGGGCAGGAGCCAATAGTTGAGACCCTGCGCCGTGCTGTTGAAAGCGGGAAAATAGCCCACGCTTATCTTTTCTGTGGTCCTCGAGGTACGGGAAAAACCAGTACTGGTCGCATCCTGGCCAAAGCAGTTAACTGCGCTAGCGAGACCCGTGGCGAGCCGTGTAACGCTTGCAGCATATGCCGGTCAATCACCGAAGGCAGAGCTCCGGACGTAATAGAGATAGACGCGGCTAGCAACCGCGGCATTGACGAAATCCGTAGCCTCAGGGAGAAAGTCCACTATGCTCCAAACCTTGCTCGCTACAAAGTGTACATTGTTGATGAAGTCCATATGCTTACTGAGGCGGCTTCTAATGCCTTGCTGAAGACTCTGGAGGAGCCACCCCCACACGTTATTTTTGTCCTAGCTACCACGGAGCCGCATAAGGTTCTACCCACCATAATATCACGTTGCCAGCGATTCAATTTTCGTCGCCTAGCTCAAGGAGCAATGGTGGACAAGTTGAAGCTTATATGTCAGCAAGAGGACATTAGTGTTGGACTCGATTCCTTGAAGCTTATTGCTCAGGCAGCTAGCGGAAGCCTTCGTGACGCTGAGAATCTGTTGCAGCAATTGGTTGCTTACTACGGCAATCGAATTGATTCTGACCAAATTCGGATGGCCCTGGGGTTCAGCAGCGATTTGCGAGTTGGACGACTGGCAAAATGTATCGCCGATAAGGATATTCCCAAAGGTCTTCAAATCATGAACAGCGTCAATGATGATGGCATTGATCTGCGGCAGTTTAATCTTGGGCTAGTAGAGTATCTTCGAGGGTTGCTATTGGTGAAATCTGGCTGTGAAGAGGGTCTTGACGTCACTGCTGAGAGCTTGGCGGAGATGAGGAGTGTAGTAAGTGATGTTGAGCTTGAACATTTGTTGAGGGCAACGAAGCTTTTCGCTGGTATAGATTTTCGCACCAATAGTTACTCCAGTCTGCCTTTGGAGTTGGCGTTGGTTGATTGTGTATTGTCTTCAACGGCTGGTCAACCAACCTTTGCTGTAGCTCCAGAATCAGGGGAATCTACTGTCGCAACTCAGGTGCTTGGCGAAGCTCACGAGGAAAGCGAGTTTCGTGCTGCAAAAGAGGCTGAGACTTCAAAGACAGAGTATCCTCAAGACATTGACTATGTGCGTGGCCGGTGGAAGGAATTCATTCAGTCTTTGCGAGGCGAAGGCTCCAACGGTAATCTGGATGCGTTTCTACGTAGCGCCTGTGAGCCGATGGCCCTTGAGGACGACATCTTGACGCTAGGCTTCTATTATTCTTTTCATAAGGAGAAGATAGAAGACCGCAAATATCGATACTTGGTGGAAAGAAAGCTTGAAGAGGTTTTTGGCCAGCCATATAGGTTGAAGTGCGTCCTAGTCAACCTTAAGAGAGAAGTGCCGCCACAAACCCAAAGCCCTTTGATTAAAGCTGCTCTGGAAATGGGCGCTGAAATTAGTGACTAGAATGGACAAGCGTTTACTACGCCAAGCGCAGCAACTTCAAGCACGATTGGCTAAAGCCCAGGAGGAACTGGGCAATATGACCGTAGAAGCCACCAGCGGAGGTGGCGCTGTCAAAGTGGTGATTGATGGCCGTCAGAACGTTCACTCGGTTGAGATATCGCCAGAAG
>CAZHQV010000013.1:0-26822 GCA_964534285.1 uncultured Dehalococcoidales bacterium | reverse complement strand
CTCTTTTTGAGCCATCCAGCGGAACAAGCACCTTGTTCACTGCGCCCTTCTCACGAACGTCCGCGCGGGCACCCCTAGCCCTGATGAGCGCCACCGGCCGGCTCGTAGCCCTCACCACCTTCTCAGCCACGCTTCCCAAGGCCCAGCGTCTAATGCCAGACCGGCCGTGCGTTGCCATGACAATCAGGGAAACATCCTCTTTGTCGGCATAGTCCACAATCTCCTCGGCAGGGTGACCAACCAGGACCGTTGGCTCGATCTTGATTGATTTCGGCACCGAGTCACCCACAGTCCTTCCGGCGCCTTCCTTTGTTGCCTCACCTATTTTCTGGAGGTAGAACCGGTGTATGCAGTGCTGAGGGACTTCAGCTGACTCGCTGACGTATATCAGGGAAATTTCGGAACCCAGTCTTCTAGCCAGTTGCTCAGCATACGGTAGCGCTACCTCAGCTAAGCCCGAACCATCCAGCGGCACAAGTATTCTCTTGTACATTGTTGACCTCCTTTTCCACCCTTTACCTGCTGTGGAGCTACAGCATTATAGCATTTCCCCCTATATTCTTAACGTTCTATCCACGATGCTTGCGCCTGGGCGTAACCCCAATCAGACAAGCGCTGCTTCAACAGAGAGATCAGGCTGGAGACTACGGCAAAGCGATGCCGGCGACAATGCCATTGCGTTTCAAACCGACGTTATTGCAGCACTCTCCAGGGGTGAAGCTACGCGCTGGGAAGGCCAGGAGAAGACTCTGCTTGGGCTATTGAGCACGGGTGAAGCGACAGGTACAATAACAGCAGGACGAGAGCGCGGTGCATGCTGATTGGGCGACGGCTCAGTCAGTCTGCCGACATGTTGGCCGCCATTCCTTGCGGAGACCCAGTATGAAGGAATGGCAAACGAGGTGAAGGAACATAAGGAGGGCAAGAATTTGGCAGCGAAGGAATGGACGAAAGAGAACATTCTGTGGAGCACTATCATGACTGTCCTGGCTATCGTGTGTTTTCCCGCAAATCCTCTTGTCTTAACAGGCGTTCTTAAGACGGGCTTTTATCCCGTATTGTTTGCCCTCGGGTGGGCAGTCTGGGCGTTTGGCATGGTACTGGTAATGGCCCCAATAATTATGTTCCCCCGCCTCGGCGGGGTTCAAAAGGGTAAAGCCTTTGTCAGCACCACCCGCCTGGTCGATACAGGAATCTATAGCGTGGTCAGGCATCCACAATACCTGGGCGGGATTCTGGCGATATTCGTCACCACACTGCTATGGTACCCACACTGGTTATTCGGGGTGCTCGGCGTCATGGGTGCAGTGATCGTCTACCTGGGCGCCAGGGAGGAGGATAAGCGCCTTGTTCAGAAGTTTGGAGACGACTACGTACAGTACATGCAAAAGGTGCCCAGAATGAACATCCTAGCTGGGATTGTACGGCGGCTACGGCGTCCGAAGAGTGAATGAATAAGGACGCCTAGTAGCACGTTTGCCGCTTGCCTCACTCGCCGAATGCGCCGTATGAGACCCACGTCGCAAACAAATGGGGCGTTGCGTCAGACCCTAAAACAGACCTGGATTTTCCAGACGGAAGAGCCGCGGGGGTACATCGTCTCAGCAACGGCGAGGACTGTTTCAGCAGGCCAGCCCTCACGGTGCTCAACCCTCTGGAATCCAATTCGCCGCTCTCTTCATTCATGTCGATTACGTTCTGAAGCCCCTTTGAACAGCTTAGATGAGGCTTGACTTCGCCTGTCCCGCAGCATGTTAGAATTGATGTAGAGCAAACTCAGCGACGTAAAGAAAACGAGATTCATAATTCAGGTTGGAGGAGAAGTCTGCATGAACCAGTCCTTTGATCAAAGCCAGATAGGCAACCCTGTTCGCTACGAGATAGCCATCTCACAAGAAGAAGCAAGGCTGGGGACCAGAAAGATGCTGGCACGGCAGGGGAAAAGGCTGGAGGTGAACATCCCTGCGGGAGTGAGAACAGGCGGCCTGGTAAAGCTGGCCAACGCTCTGCAGGTAACCGACGGCCATCCTGGAGATATTTTGATTCAGGTCAAGGTCAAGGAGGAGAAGACCGCGGCGGCGGGGGTCATGGAAATCAATGACGGGAACTTCGAACAAGAGGTCTTGAAAAGCAGCTTGCCCGTCCTGGTGGACTTCTGGGCGCCCTGGTGCGGTCCCTGCCGCATGATTGCCCCCATAACCGAGAAGCTGGCCAAGGCGTATGAAGGTAGGTTCAAATTCTGCAAGCTGAACGTGGATGAGAGCCCCCAGGCGGCTACGAGGTATCAGGTCATGAGCATACCAATGCTGCTGTTCTTCAAAGGCGGTGCCCCGGTAGAACAAAGCACCGGTGCGGTTCCCGAGTCCCAGCTTCGCTCAAAAGTGGAATCGGTACTTCGGGGCCGATAGGCTCTTCAGGTAGAATACTTCAGCCCGGGGTTGTCTTTGCCGGTTCACTTTGGGCAGGGGGTGAGAATATGAGTACAATTCGGAGTCTTGCAAGAGCTGCCGCGTTCTTAGGCTCAGTGGTTATCCTCGTCGCTGGTGCGGTTCTTCTGTGTTGTGCTTCCGTTGGCTGTGGCACCGCAGAATTCGACGAGTTCGACAACTCCAACCTTCCTGTAACTCCGCTGGAGGAGCTACATACCACCGGTGTAGCTCCTGAGGTAAATATCGAAGACTACAGGCTTGTTGTGGATGGCCTTGTAGAGACTTCGCTGTCCCTGACTTATGAGGCTATCTTGGCGTACCCCACAGTCACGGAGGTGGTGCTCTTAATCTGTCCCGGTTTTTTCACCGACAACGCTGAGTGGACTGGAGTGCCGGTGACAACACTCTTGGCAGAAGCGGGTATCAAGCCTGAGGCGAGCAAAGTGACGTTTCATGCCCTGGGCGCCGAATACCAAGTAGTGCTGCCCCTGGATCTTGTTCAACAGGATGGCGTGTTCCTGGCACACACGGTCAACGGGCAAGTATTGCCAGCGGAGCACGGCTATCCACTACGCCTCGTGGTGAGGGGCAACTACGGATACGACTGGGTAAAGTGGGTGACGCGCATTGAAGTTGTGTAGCAGGCTCAGTTACTATTGTGTCCCTGGAATTTCGCCGGGAGGTTGACAATGAAAGCATCTGAAGGACAAATCGGCCGGGTCTTCGTCATACGGCTGGAGGATGGAGACGTGGTGCCTCAATGCATTGAGCGCTTTGCCCAGGAGAACGGAATCCTTGTGGGACATGCCATATTGGTCGGTGGAATCGGAGCCGGGGATGTCGTTGTCGGCCCGCGAAGTTCAGAAGAAAGGCCGCCAGCGCCAATGCTCCTGCCCGTTGACGGAGCGCATGAGGTGCTGGGAGTGGGCGTTCTCGCTCCCGGTGAAGATGGCAGACCGACACTGCATATCCATGCGGCGCTGGGACGTGCAGGACAGACCATGACCGGATGCCTGCGGCATGGCGTCACCACATGGCTTGTGGGGGAGGTTATCCTCTATGAAATCCTGGGTGCGGACGTGAGGCGTATGAAGGACGAGCAGAGCGGCTTCGAGCTTCTGGAGGCTGGGAGCAATCAATAGAGAGCTCTCGGTATTCTAGTACATGATAACGCACGTGATCGCCAGCCCCTTCGCTTCCTATCATTCTGAGCGCAGCGAAGGACCTCAACTGGCCGAGATTGCTTCGGGGCTTCGCCCCTCGCAATGACGAGGGGACCTGTCATTGCGAGCCGAAGGCGCGGCAATCCCGGGGGCGGCAGTCAATCAACAAGGTCCTCGTTTGTAATCCAGCCATTTCTCCAAGCTACCAGTACGGCTTCAGTGCGTGATGCGACGCCAAGTTTCGCAAAAACGTTACCGAAGTGACTCTGCACTGTTCGCTCTGAGATGAAAAGCCTCTGAGCAATCTTCTTATTGGTCAGGCCCCTGCTTGCCAGCTTGAGCACCTCCAGCTCCTTTTGGCCGAGACGCTGTCCTTTGCTAACGTGACCTTGCTTGTCGACAGCATGATCCATGTATTGGACTAGCTCGCGGCAACTCTGTAGGCCTAATACAGCGTCGCCAGAACAGACTGCGCGAATAGCATTGGTGACTTCATCACTGGTTGCCGTCTTCAGTAGATAGCCGGCTATGCCAACCTGTAACGACTGAAGGAGACGAGAGGGAGTCATTCCGTTGACCAGGGCCAAAACGCCGAGGCTTTGGGCATCTCGTTTAATCTCTTCGATTGCTTGGAAAGCGTCTGGCCCGAATAGATCAAAGTCAATGATGGCCACACAACCTGTACCTGGTTGAAGTTCACGAATGACCCTAATGGCCTCTGCTCGGTCCTTTGGCTTGCCTACCACCTCCAAATCACCCGTCGCCATCACGGCATTGACAATCCCATCTCCCAAGAGAGGCTCCGCCGTGGCCACCAATACCCTAACCCTCGTGTCCATCTTCCACCCCCACAAACACTCCTAGGCATATTATACACTCTTTTTGCTATCCTTGCCCCTCTTTTTGCGGGACCTGTCGAGCGACAAATGTGTCTTTGGCGGTTGAAATCCCCAGGGGTTGGGATTCAATAATTCAAACAACTAGGCGATAAGCAAAAGCCAACCGGGGTTGAATGCCCAGAAGCTGAAACCTGAACAGCTCCCTTCGGCATTGGGGTTGTGGCGCGACGGGTGTCAGCCGATTTCAGTTGACGGCTCGGTCATTAGAAGGCAGAAAGGAGGGGTTGCACAAATGTGATATGTCAAAGGCACATATAAACTGAGAACAAACCAGAGAGGAGGTTATTTAGATGGGAAGCATTGGAAGCGTCAGCAAACCAACAGAGGGTCTGTTAGTGGGGCTAGTGCAGTACCCCGTTCCTGTAGTCAACTCCAGAGCTGACATAGACAAGCAGGTTGAGCAGATTTGCAAGTTTGTGCGTTCCACAAAGGCAGGCTATCCGGGTATGGAGCTGGTAGTAATACCCGAGTACAGCACCCAGGGACTGAATACCGCCAAGTGGACGACCGACGAGTTTCTGTGTGACATTCCTGGCCCTGAAACCGATGCATTCGCCCAGGCCTGCAAGGACACCAACATGTATGGCGTCTTTTCTATCATGGAGCGGAACCATGATTATCCGGGAAAGTCCCCATACAACACAGCGATTATTATCGACAACAAGGGAGAGATCATCCTTCACTACCACAAGCTGAATCCGTGGGTGCCGGTCGAGCCATGGTATCCGGGAAACTACGGCATGCCGGTCTGTGACGGCCCCGGAGGCAGCAAGCTAGCGGTATGCATTTGCCACGACGGGATGTTCCCCGAGATAGCACGGGAGGCCGCCTACAAGGGCGCCAATGTTCTGATCAGAATCTCGGGCTACAGCACCCAGGTCAATCAACAGTGGATTCTCACCAACGAGTCTAATGCCTGGCAAAACCTGATGTACACCATCTCCGTGAACCTGGCCGGCTACGATGGAGTGTTCTACTACTTCGGCGAGGGGCAGATATGTAACTTTGATGGGACCACCCTTGTGCAGGGCCACCGTAACCCATGGGAGATCGTGACAGGTGAGCTCTACCCCAAGATGGCTGACCAGGCCAGGACGGACTGGGCACTGGAGAACAACATATACGACCTGGGCCACAGAGGATTTGTAGCTGTGCCAGGTGGCGAGTCAGAGTGCCCGTACACCTTCATCAAGGATTTCGCTGCGGGGAAGTATAAGCTGCCGTGGGAGGACAAGGTGAAGATCAAGGACGGCACTTTCTATGGCTATCCTAAAGTCGCGCCGGACAATTTCCCCCGGCCGAAGAAGTAGCCAGAGGTGAGATTCTCTCGTTAATCCCGATAGAAAGGGACAGGATACAACGAAGGGCGGTAAGCAGGTATCTAGTTCAGTATGGCCCGCTCGAATGCGGTCGCTGCACGAGGCAGCTGCTTACCGCTCATCTCTTGAGAAGGCCGGTGTGCGGTTTGTGAACTCTGTCCTGCGGGGTGTGGACCAGGTGATGTTCCAGGATAACCCGATAACCGGGACCTTGTTCCTGGCGGGCATTCTCTATCAAAGCTGCATATTCGGGCTCTATGCAATTCCCACTATTCTGCTATCACTAACAGAAAAAGGGTACTCGCCGTCACCAACTATTTCCACGCTTCTTGATGATGCCCCTGAGCATATGGTAGTCCAGTACTGGGATGATATCTTTTCACTTTGCGCTTGTTATTGACAAAGATATCTAGACCGCCTGCAATACCGCGACTGCACATTTGACTATGAGAATCCTCAGGCCTGAAATCCTTCTATGTTGACACGTCCGTTCCAATCTTCCATGTATCAAGTTGATAGGTTCAAACTCTGGAGATATAATTGACCTCACGAATGCATCTTGTCATTCTGCTCTAAATCAAGCAGGGCAGGAGGCCGTATCATCCATCCTTTGTATAATCAATTCCTCAAATATCTGGAAGAGGAGAACAGGCAACAGTGTGTCGACTTTGGCCTGTCGAAACTGTCGAATAACGAAGTTGACCTGGTGACATTCTATGAAGAAATCCTTGCCCCCTCCATGAGGGAGCGTGCCTGTAGGGGGAAGCAGAGGGAAATATGGGTGTGGGAAGAGCACGTCCGAAGTTCCATTGTGAGGACCGTTATTGAATGTTGCTATCCCTATGTTGTCAAAGAGAGAGATGAGAGGTACCGCTCAGGCCCAGCAGGCAAAGTGATTGTCTTTTGTCCCGCAGACGAGTACCACGAAATCGGTGCCAGGATGGTAGCCGACTTCTTCACCCTGTGCGGTTTCGACGCAGTATTTGTGGGTGCCAATACCCCGCATGCTGAAATGATAGGGGCAATCGGTTATGTTAAGCCCAAATACGTAGCCATTAGTGTCACGAATTACTACAACCTTGTGGCGGCTTGCAAGACGGTCCAGAAGATGAGTGAGGTAAGAGAGACGAGCGGGACTGATTTCAAGATAATCGTAGGAGGCCAAGCGTTCGAGCGAAATCCAGATATGGACAAGGAAATGGGAGCCGACTTTTTTCTCAGCACGTTCGATGACATTAGGAGACTGTCACAGGGTCTATAGCGATGCTATCATTCAGGATAGCGATAAGGTTCCTTAAGTCTGGTAGAACTCAGACCCTCCTGATTGTTACAGGTATAGCTATTGCCATATCGATTCAGATATTCGTTGGACTCTTAATAGACAGCTTGCAGAAGAGCCTGGTTGACAGCACCATCGGGAACTCGCCGCATATAACCATTTCTTCTGCGACGGATATCGCCACGATACGTGACTGGGAAAGGATGGTAGACAGGATAGAGCAGTTAGGTAATACAAAGGCAGTATCGGTTTCAGCAAGTGGTAATGCATTTGTCAGAAACGGGGACGCCGACTTGCCTGTCCTTATCAGGGGTTTCGATTTTGAAAATGCCGACCGGATATACAATATCCGTAGCTCTATCTACGAAGGAAGACCGTACCAGTCGCGGCGGGAAGTCCTAATAGGTAGAGAGCTCAGGGAGGAGCTTGAGGTAGATATCGGTGACAAGCTAGCGATACTACTACCCGGTGGCGCGGTGAACACATTTACCATATCCGGCTTTTACGATTTGGGTGTGGCCAGCATAAACAAGTCATGGGTCATTGCGGACCTTAGTACAGCCCAAGGGCTGTTTGGTTTTGGCCGTCGAATAACCTCGATAGAGATGGCAGTTGACGAGGTGTTCCAGGCCGACATGATTGCCTATGAAATACAGCAGGTGTTGAACGACGAAAACATCAAGGTTGAGAACTGGAAGGAACTGAATGAAGAGCTTCTCAGCGGACTTGATGGCCAGAGAGTTTCGAGCACGGTAATACAGGCAGTGATAATACTCTCCGTGGTCATTGCCATTGCCAGCGTGCTTGCCATTAGTGTGCTCCAGAAATCGCGGCAGATAGGAATCCTGAAGGCAATGGGTATCAAAGACCTCGCTGTCAGCACGATATTCATATATCAGGGGTTCTTGATCGGGCTTATTGGCTCAATACTGGGCATAACGCTGGGACTCGGTCTGCTATACGCTTTCGACGCTTTCACAGCAAATGCGGACGGTACTGCGTTAATAGACCTGTACGTCGACCCCAACTTTGTTGTCAGGTCATGGTTCATAGTATTGCTGGCATCAACGCTGGCTGGACTGATACCGGCCAGAAAGTCACTACAGCTCAATCCTATAGACGTAGTAAGAGAGGGCTGATATGAATAATGTGGTCGAGCTGCAGAATGTGGACAAGGTATACCGCGGTGTCATTGACACCCAGGTGCTCTTCGGCATAGACCTCAGTTTCGAGGAACGCTCGTTCAATTCCATAATAGGCGAATCTGGCAGTGGGAAATCAACCCTCTTGAACCTCATCGGCACGCTAGACAAACCCACAAGAGGAGACGTTTTCGTGGACGGCAAAAGAACCAATGACCTGAGCAAGGGTACGCTTGCGGACTTGAGGAACAGAACCTGTGGTTTTGTCTTCCAATTCCATTATCTTCTCCCCGAGTTTACGGCCAGGGAGAACGTCTTAATACCCTATTTTATCAGCAGGAAGGAGCCAGCTGAGCTTGTAGCCAAGAGGGCTGACGAGCTGTTCGACATGTTGCGCATATCAACGGTAAAGAACAACCTGGTGACTAAGATGTCTGGAGGCGAGCAACAGAGAACTGCCATAGCTAGAGCCCTGATAAACAACCCAAAGATTGTGCTGGCCGATGAACCCACCGGCAACCTCGATTCTGAGAACACAACGACGATATACAAGATGTTTCGCGACATAAACGAAAGGTACGGGACAACATTCATAATTGTCACCCATGATCGCAGGATCGCTGAAGAAACTGACAGAATCGTTGAGATACGAGACGGCAGGATTGTAGTTGATATAAAGAAATGACGTCGGCTTGGCGCTTCAATCCCTGCTGCCTTGCCTGACATACACGACGCTAAACCTTTTCATGCAAAGTTGTCGCCGCAAACAGGCCGGGCGCCTTTCCACATCTTGTAAGCGTGTAGCCTCTGGCATTATCCACGTTAGCGGGGCGACATATTACGTGGGGCCCTTCACAGGGATTGGCCGAGTGTTCTCCCGGAATAACATTCTGGCTGGCATCATGTTCCTGATTGCCATCCTGGTCAACTCCAGGTACCCCATCCGTTTGCTGCGCCGGGACGGGCAGGGCAGACCATGACCGGATGCCTTGCGGCATGTCACCACATGGCTTGTAGGGGAGGTTGTCCTGTATGAAATCGTCGGTGCGGACGTTCGGCGAATGAAGGACGAGCAGAGCGGCTTCGAGCTTCTGGAGGCTGAGATCAATGAATGAGAGTCTTCAGAATTCCGCGGACATAGTACCTGGGTTGTGGTGGGCTCGATTCGTTCTGTGTCCCTGCAATTCATTGAACGTTGTTTCCCGCTGGTTGCTGGTAGGAAAGGAAGATGCCCATTTCTACATCGCTAGTCACTTTCTAAGTCGTATACTATTTCTCTCAAGCGCCACAAATGTATTTGACTTTATGTGAGAGTATAATCGAACTAGCAGAAGACTTGTTAGGCCAAGAATAGAAGATGGACGCGGGTAGATTAGAACAATTCATGGACGGCTTCGCTGCAGCAAGCCAGCTTCTTAGTCGTGCGGGTCATAATGGGTTTCTCGTAGAATATGTTTGCCTGGCAACATCCGTCATTGATGCAATGCTGCGGATCGGTCTTATCTTACAGCATCAAGTCAAGAATCAAACGGATGAGATTCTAGATGAACTTCTATTCCAGGACCAGGGAGACAAGGGAATTCCCGAGCGAGAGATTTATAGAGAAGCTTTGAAGCAGCACATTATCAATAAAGAATTGTTCGACAACTTGGAAGAGCTTTACCAAAAAAGAAACAGAATAGTCCATCGTTATATCATCAGTGATATCACTACTGTTCAAGTTTTGGACATTGCTATACAGTACGAAAATATCATTCCAGTAGTTTCAAAAGAAATTGGCGAATTAGAAAAAATGCAGATGAAACTTGGAGTGGGAATGACCGTCACCGGGCCAGAGGTCACCAGGTCTCACATAAATGAAATGATGGCTAGAAAGCATTGTGACCCCAGCCTAACTAGAGAATTTCAGGGGAATCATGGTGATTAGCCCGAATAATGTGCATCGCACGAATATCAAAATAGTCAGTAGCGGATGTTTTCCCAGCCGTCATGGCTCATTGTGGCGCTTCACAAATGGCAGTGTCATACCCAGCGCCTATCGATCCCAAAATTTTGTACTTTCCTCAAGGCCCACTTTGCCCTGGTCTATTAGGAAATTTTCTAAGCATACAGAAGTAGTTCTATAGCATTCGGCTAGAATCATAAAAAGGGGAATATCATCCTCAATTTCTGAAACCTCCCTTAATTCATCCACGGTCAACTTTAATCTAGAATTTTCGGCTTGGTTCTTCATACCATCAATGAACAAGGTTTTTAGAGTTGATATATGGCTTTCATCCCCGGAAATAATTCGGATAGTCCCTTCCTTAGTTATGGAGGTAACTTTCGCGACATGAAACGACAGGTTGCGACATTGATTTACCATCCTGATTATCAGGTCATCCCCAAGCTCTTTCTTATAGGCTGATTCTTCCCAATCCCTCTTTAAACCTATAGCTTTGATATCTATGCCTATCAGATCGAAAGCCGACTTGAATTCGTTCAGCGACGCTCTTGCATACCAAGCTGCCTTGCTATCCTCCGGGTCTTCTGTTGCTTGAATCAGGAAATATCGAGAAGCCTCACACCTATCAAAAAAGTTAGGCAGAACCTTCATGTATTCAGGCAGTCTAAACTCAAGTCTAAAACAACTTCTCCCAGGTGTTTTCATGTCTGTTCCATTGTAGTTGAAGCTCAAAGCCAGATGCAATTACCAAGGCACATATCTCGCTCGATAAAGATGATCACAAAGCCCAAGCATTACGTAAGGAAGTGGTATTCGGGGACATAATACCTGATTTGTGGTAGGCTTAATTAGTTTTGTGTCCCTGGAATTCTGAGGATTGGAAATTATGTCTATAAGGATCCGAAAAGATCACAATGGTCACGCATGGATAGTTGAAATCGATGATGCTGGCGAACCCACGTCGAAAGGTAAACCGATACTTTCTTGGGTGTTCTCTGCTTATACTGCACCAAAAAGGACCATCCAAGGGCCCAGGCACTCACATTTATTGCATCGGATTACGTAGCTAAATCATAGTCTATCGGGGTTGCCAAACCCATGCGAAGGAAAAAAAGTGGCTCATTGTTACTCACCTTTGTAGAAGGCTCGCTGGCGGCATAGGCAACGCATATGGTGAGCATGGGAATTCTTTCCGTGCGTTGCAGGAGTAGTTGGAAGCAGTGAGAGGCTTCTACAACAAACAGGGCTGGACTTCTAGACGCTTCACTAATGATGACTTGCAGCGCACAGAAAACATCCATTTCAGTGGGCTAGTAGAAAAGCGACTGAGCTGATACTACACGCCCACGGACATCAATTCTTTTGAAAGAGTTAGAATAGAAACACCTTAATGACAATCGGAGGAAAATAGGATTACGGCGGGGTCCGCTCAGCGTCACCGCTCTGGGCTGGTTCTATGCAAACCTGCTTCGAATAGTCTGGGAAATTTTCATGACCATTGCTTTCGTTGCATCCAAAAGGTAAGCCTTCAGTGCTTGATAGCAGTTTTGGTAATGGAAACCAGGGCCTCGACCAAATTGAGGGCAGGAAAGCGAACGGAGTTGCGGACTCGTGCCATGAAAATTCCCTGAGCGATAGGCGATAGTAAATAGATATCGCCCGTGAAAGTGCCTAAACTAGTGAGGATGGCGGCTCATAATTCATAATTAGCAGTTCGGTGATAGCCCTTCTTCCGTTGCCGTTGCAGTTGACGTAGCGTCTCGCAACGAAGGTCTTTGAGTAGTATTGGCTGTACAATTCCCGTACGAGCGCGGTGTCCGAATTGCTCAGCATTACCTTACAACCGACCTCAGTAACCCGCTTGAACTCTTTTGCCAGCCTGGTTTGATCCTCTTCCTTGAACGGTTTGCAAGTGTACTTGGCGAAATTGGCTGTCTTGCTTAATGGATAGTAAGGTGGGTCAAGGTAGACGAAGTCACCTAGCCGGGCCTGCTCGAGGGTCTTCTCATAGCTTTGGGCTACAAGCTTTACATTTTTGAGAAGTAGGCTCATCTTATGCAGATTTTCCTCATCATAGATTCTCGCTTTTCTATCCCCATAGGGCACATTGAAGTGACCCTTTGAGTTGACCCGGTATACGCCGTTGAAACATGTCTTATTGAGATATATGAATCGTGCTGCTCTCGCTATTTCATCCGTGGCCTTTGGATCCTGCTGCCTCAGCGCATAGTAGTATTCTCTACTACGGATATGCTTTGAGAGTAGTTTCGTCAGCGTTCCCACATCATTTCGGACAACTTGGTAGCAATTCATTAGCTCCTCATTGGAGTCTCCCAATATCGCTTCGAGTGGCCGAAGCGTCAAGAATACTATTCCTCCACCGACGAAAGGCTCAATATATCGGCTATATTCGTCCCTTTTCGGGAAACACGGTCTCATCTGAGAGAGTAGTTGTGATTTGCCACCAGCCCAGTTGACAAATGGCTTAATCTTGCTCACCTATTCCCGCCTACTCACATTGAACTAGAAAGTGTGAGTTAACTCATGGCTTCTTAGGTCTGCTGGGCTCCAAGCCCATAGCGATAAGGATTTCGTCGGCCAAATCTCTGAACCTCGCATGACCACGGTACTCTTGAGCCAGTGTTCCTCCACTGCTCCAGATGGTTTCACTCATGTGAACCTTGTCGGCCCGTAGGAAAGGCTCAATATCCCCTGACGGGGCCTCAAGCACCTTGGACCTCTGTCGTGCTAGCTCAGCAGCTACTCTGTTCAATGAATAGACTCCAGTTGTCCTTTGAATCACGTAACCTCTACGGGATCGAAACGCATTTGGCATGATTGCGTTCAAAGCGGACCAAAACCTAATCAGATATTCCCCTACTTGAAGATTATTCAGTCTGTAGGGATACGTCGCAGAGAAGAACGGTTGAAGTGAGTTAACAAATGATGCTAATGTGGCTGCGACGATGGGCCCCCTGGGCTCGTTGGGTAGGGATATCCTTCCTGGCCAGACGTTTTGAGGCTCTTGGCCCTCATTGAGTGCGATCGCTATCATTATGGCTTTCATCTTCCACACACCTTGGGGACCAGCAAGCATCTTTGCAACACCGGGTTGGTCATCAACCACAGTCCCAAGTAAAGCGAGAGCCAGATTCGTGGAAATTCTTTTCTGTCTATGATTGATAAGGTGAAATTGACTCAATTCCTCAATCTTGTCAGCATCGCATAGCACAACAACGGGAAGAAGAAAATCTCCGAGATCGTCCCGCTTAAACTGATCAATAGCATGTATGAAGCCCTGCATCCTATGCTGGCCGTCCACTACGTACAGTACATAGGTATTCGGTACTTCTAGGTAGCCAAGGGCGTGATCGATGGAGTCGCTTATGACGTGAAAATTGAGTTGGCCCTGCTCTTCGGTACGCGCGCTCAATAGGATCGAAGTAGGAAGCAGAGCATCAGGAGTATCTCTGAGAAACCCCGCTATCGCTTTGTAATGTTTCTTGTAACTTTCCCTCTGATAGCCCTGAGTCACAATATCCCACCCTTTGTCGGAATCCCACGACTCAATGACCCCAAGCTTACAAAGATCGGAAGCCCTCATATTTCCAACATAGAGAGTGACATTGGATTGCCTAAATCTGACTGCAGGAATCCGTATCATTGCGACTAGGGCTTCTTCCTCCTGCTACAATCATATCACTTAATTGGCTCCTACCCAATACTATCCAAGCCTTCTTCCAAGCGCCCACCGATTCTGCGGACATAGTGCCTGACTTGTAGCAGGCTTAACTGGTACTGCATCCCTGAATTTTCTTGTGATAATGGAAGTGGGTTCTTCCTTGTGTATAAGAACATATACCCCACCACTTGCTTTTGAACCGAGCTTCATGACAGGTATACCCTTCGTCCAACAAGATCTTCTTAACTGGTCGCAGCCAATGTCCGCCAGGCTCGTCTTGAGGTCTTAGTGCAATGAAATCCTTGTAGTCTACATAGCCTTGGCTAGCTGCATTACGTTGTGCTATTTGAAGGACTCTCGATCTATCAATCATCGCGCCTCCTTCAACTGACTTTCTACTGATTAAGTGGGGGCCTCTATCCTGCAGTTCTCCAAGATAGTTGAAGATCCGTCAGAACAAATTCCAACATCCTCTCTTGCCCATGCATTTGCAGGGCTTTCCATACCATCTCATAACCCATTCCCCAGACATCAGCGCCGCCCAATGACCATTCCCGAGGTTTGCGGTTGTATATGAAAGGCTTTTTCTTCACCCACAAACGAGATGGTGGAGCAGATTTGAACCTAGCCTGCAGCTTCCAATGACATTTTGTCCCATCCACTGCTTCGCTGGCGTAACTTTCTTGGCCATAAGTGGAGTCGTTTATCTGGCACCATTTCCCTCTTCTAGGAAATAGCTTTGTCCCTAATCGCCCGCCGGAGTAGCTTGAATTAGGTGCGTGCTCATATACAAAGTCGCCGCCCCACGCTCCACTGTCAGCAATCTTCACGAGTTCCCCAACAAGAATCACTCCAAGATTGTCTACTTGGCCACGTTCATAATTGCCTAGCATAGTACCTCCTCCATGGTGGAACTAAATATCGGGAACTGGAACATACGACGGGTCAAACAACATATATTAACATAAAGCTAGGTTCGTGTCAACTGTAGAGCGAGGACAGCCCTTCTAAGAACCCCCGTTTCTTGCTACAATTGAAGGCCGCGAATGGCTTACTTTCTAGGCGTAGATATTGGCTCCGTCAACGCCAAGCTGTCCCTGATTGATGAGGACGGCAGGGCTGTTCAGTTTGACACCGAGAAAGTAACCTCCAGCCCCAGGGCCGCAGTCATTTCGCTGATTGGTAGGCTGGGCGAGAGATTCAACCTGGAACAGGTCGTCGCCGCCGGCGTATCCGGCTCCGGCAAGGGCGTAATCCCAAAAGAGCTGGGCTGGACACAATACAGCAGCTCACTGGCGATTGCCTCAGGGCTGCTGCACCACCATCCAGAGGCCAAGACCATCATACAAATCGGCGGCCAGACCACCCTGGTAATCGAGCTGGAAGACGGGCTGAGAAAGCCATGGAAGGTGGCATCCAACCCCCTTTGCGCTGCCGGCACGGGAAGGTTCCTGGAGCAACAGGCGTACAGGATTGGCATCAGCATGGATGACTTCGCCATCCTGGCGCTGAAATGCGAGGGCAGCGCACCCAGGATAGCTGCCAGGTGCAGCGTCTTTGCCAAGACCGACATCATCCATCTGCAGCAGAAGGGAGCCCCGCTTGAAGCAATGCTCTATGCGCTGTGCGAAAGCGTTGCCCGCATGGTCGCCTCTCTGAAGAAAGGACGCTTTGAGGAGCCAGTCTATTTCGTTGGCGGCGTTGCCGCCAACCCTGCCGTAGCAAAAACTATCAATGAGATGGTCTCCGCCAGGAACGGGCATCCAGCACACGTAATTATCCCGGAGAACTACCTGCACATGGAGTCCCTGGGCTCGGCGCTGCTCTCCATAGGCAAGAGTTCGCGGGGCGTCCTGCTGGCGGGAACAGACATCCGGCAGCGCTATTTTGAAATGCCCAGCCTGGAAGTTGTCGCCGTTGAGGACGGCAAGGACGGCCGGACGATAGAAGAGCGGTGCACAGGTTATCTCGGAGTTGATGTCGGCTCCACAAGCACCAAGGCGGTGATAATGGACGAATCCGGCAGGCGAGTCCTGGGCAAGAACTACCTGATGACCGCAGGAAGGCCCGTTGATGCCGTCAGGCAAGTCTTCAGGAACTTGCTCCGAGACGGCGCGGACAAGGTCAGGATAGCCGGTGTGGGTGTCACGGGTTCCGGGAGATACCTGGTGGGTGGCTTCATCGGGGCTGATTTGATTAAGAACGAGATAACTGCGCAGACCAGAGCCGCGGCAGACATAGACCCTGAAGCGGACATAATTGAGGTCGGCGGCCAGGACTCCAAGCTGGTCATCAAGAGAAACGGCGTTGTTGTTGACTATCACATGAACAAAGCCTGTGCCGCCGGGACGGGTAGCTTCATAGATGAGCTGGCGGAAATGCTCGGTGTCTCCGTGACCAACGGTGAATTTGCCAGCCTGGCATTCGCAGCGCCCCATACCATCGACCTGGGAACGAGATGTGCCGCTTTCATGGGCCAGGCAGTGGCTTCGGCGCAGCAGGAAGGCGTCCCGCTGGAAGTCATAACAGCCAGTCTTTCCAACTCCATAGCCAAGAACTACCTTTCCAAGGTGGTGGAACACAGAAAACTGGGCGACAAGGTTATTCTCACCGGAGCGGTGTTCTACAACCAGGCCGTAGTCTCTGCCTTTCACCAGCAGCTCGAAGGCAAGAAATTGACCGTCCCGGAGCACAAGGAGGTCAGCGGGGCAATCGGCGCAGCACTGCTCGCCAGAGAGGAAATGACAGGCCAGAAATCGAGGTTCAAGGGCTTCCGTGAGGTTGTGGACAGTGAGTGCAAGCTCACCACGTTCGTCTGTAAGGGATGCGACAACAACTGCACGATTACGCGGATGGAAATGCCAGGTGAAGCGCCTACCTTCTACGGGAGCAGATGCGACAGGTACGACGCCGTAGCCAGCCACGCAAAGCAAGAGACCTTCTTCGACAAACGGGAGCAGTTGCTCTTCCGAGAGCTCAAGAAAGACTCCGGCACGGGGCCCTCAGTGGGCATTCCCAGAGCGCTGCTGGTGTATGACTATGCTCCGCTGCTCATCGGTTTTCTCAATGCGCTTGACGCCAGGTGTGTTCTTTCCAGCCAGACCAACCAGCAAATCGTGGAGCAAGCAATTGAGCTAAGCTACACCGACAGCTGTTTCCCGCTCAAGCTTCTCCACGGGCATGCGGCCACGCTTAAGGACGTCGATTACATCCTCTACCCCTGCGCCATCCGGCTGGGTGAAAAAGAGGGGGATGAGAACCAGAAATATTCCTGCCCCCTTGTCCAGGCATCACCGTTCATAATACGCCAGACGGTCAACCTGGGAGAACGGCTGTTGATACCCATACTTGATTTCAGCCGGGGCAATGCCGACGTGATTAAGAACCTTACGGATATCGCCGTGAAGATGGGGTTCGGCAGGAGGAAAGGCAGGGAGGCGGCGCTGGCCGGCATTGAGTCCCAGCAGAGGTTCGAGGCAGACGAGTCTGTGCTGGGCAAGGAGCTACTGGAGCAACTGCGCCAGAGCGACCAGCTGGGAGTGGTCCTCTTCGCCAGGGCCTATATGTCACAGGACTCAGGGGCGAACCTTGGCATAGCCGAAAAGCTTGCTCAGCTTGGAGTGGTGCCCATACCGCTGAGCTTTCTGCCTCTTGAATCGGTTGATCCCAAGGAATACTCAGACCGTCCATACTGGTACTATGAGAGCAAATACATAGCGGGCAGCGCCATAACAGCATCCGACCCGCAGCTATTTGGCCTGTCGCTGACAAACTTCGGATGCGGCCCGAACTCATTCATACTCCGAATCGTGGAGGACATAATGGGCGGCAAGCCTCTGGGACAGCTGGAAATAGACGAGCATGCAGCCGAGGCCGGCATAGTCACCCGGCTGGAAGCTTACGTCGATACCATTAACGGATTCGCCCGGTCCGCCGAGCCGCATGAAGCGCCGCATAAAGACATCTACAGGGCAGCGTCTACGCTCATCAGTACGAAGAAGACTTTTCTCATACCCAGAATGGCGCCGCACGCTGAGCTTGTGGGCGCCCTTCTAGAGGCCAATGGAATCAGAGCGATTGTGCTTCCCGAGGCAAATGAACGCAATCTCTTTTACAGCGACCAGGTAACGTCGGGCGTAGAGTGTTTGCCCTTCCGCGTAACCCTGGGCGACTTCCTGAGGTTCTGCCATGACAACGGCTCCTACCTCAAGAATGTCGAGGCATTCATGGCCGGTGCATACGGTCCGTGCCGCCTGGGGAAGTACGCCCTGGAACAGATCAGGATACTCAAAGATGCCGGGCTTGACCTTCCCATACGGAGCAGTGTGTCCAACAATGCCTATCGCGACGTGGACATTGGCCCCGGTTTTGCGCGCCTCGCCTGGAAGAGCTGCGTCGCCATGGACTATCTACAGAGGTTGCTCTGGCGCACCCGTCCTTATGAGCAGCGGCCCGGGGCGGCAGATGAGCTGTTCGAAGAATATACCGGCAGGATTGCAGACCGGCTTCGCAGGAAAGAGAATATCGATGATATCTCAGGCCAGGCAGCTTCTGATTTCAGGTCTCTCATCAACCCCGATTTGCCCAGAAAGCCGCTTGTCGGCATCAATGGTGAGATCTTCCTGCGCTCCAACAGATTCAGCAACCAGGACCTGGTCAGAGAGTGCGAGAATGCCGGCCTGGAAGTCATCGTCTCTCCCATGGGAGAGTGGATGAAGTACATTTCACACCGGCACGTTGAGGATGCTATCACGGACCGCAAATTCATGAAGATGCTGGTCAGCTACATAGTGAAGCGCGTGCAGGAGCACGACGAGCATTCGGTAGCCAAGCATTTCAAGGACCTGGTTGATGATAGAGAGCCTTCGACAAAGGAGCTACTGGCGCAGACAAGTCACTGGCTTTCTCCGAGATGCGGCAGCGAGGCGGTACTCAGCATAGGCAGCGGGGTCGAGTGGATGGAGGACCCCAGGTTCGCTGGCGTGATATCGGTAATGCCCCATGGCTGCATGCCCGGCGGAATTGTGGCTGCAATGTCAGAGAGGTTTAGCACCTTGTACCACAAGCCCTGGATCAACCTCACCTATGACGGGTTTATAGAGAGCAACAACCTCGCCAAAATCAACAACTTCGCCGAGATCATCAGGTTCTGCAGCAAGGAAGGGCGGGACGGCAGTTGAATATGCCTGCCATGCAGACTCCCTGCCAGCGGGACGTTTGAAAGCATCCCAAGAACCTCGAGTATCAATATTCGCAGCCTCGGCACCACAGCCCATCGTTAGCACCTTCTCCGCTTGCTCCAGCATCTTCAACGTCAGCTCCTTCGTCTTAGTGCCTCTTATGTCCATGCCTGCCTCCCGAATTGCCTCTACTATTGTCGGGTCTATAACACGGTAGGCTTGGTGCCCGCGGACAGTGCTCGCACGTTGCCCTTTGCCATCTGGCTTCGGCCAATGCCGTGAACTCAGACGGAAGGTACAGTGTGCTTGTCCGTCTCGCGCTTCTTCTTACTAGCAGACAGGGTACTCGCTGCCGCCGACTATTTCCACACTCTGTAATGGCGCCCCTCCCTATTCCGTTGCAAAATACGACGAGCCGCGATATATTCAGCAGCGACACCAGACTACATAGTCGAACGCGTTGCTATGATCCAGAAGGAGCGGATAAGAAGCCTGAATGGGAAGACAACCGGTAGCGGGAGTTATGTACTCTACTGGATGCAGGCGTCACAGCGGGTACAGCATAACCATGCACTTGAGTTCGCAATCCAACAGGCCAATGAACGCAGCGCACCCCTTATCGTCTATTTTGGTCTGACTGATAGGTATCCAGAGGCCAATGAAAGACACTACCGCTTCATGTTAGATGGATTGCAGGAGCTGCAGACATTGCTACGCGGGCGAAAGATCCAGATGGTCATCAGACACGAGTCTCCGCAGATAGGCGCCGTGAGTTTGTCAAAGAAGGCCTTTCTCGTTGTGTGTGACCGCGGATATTTGACGATACAAAGAAGCTGGCGAAATTATGTGGCTCAGCACGTTGATTGTCCCTGTATTCAGGTCGAAAGTGATGTGGTAGTGCCTGTCGAAGAAGCGTCATCAAAAGAAGAATACAGTGCTGCCACCCTGAGACCAAAGCTGCGCAGACTACTACCCAAATACCTCGTCAACGTTGAAGGACATCGTCCCAAGGTGAGTTCGCTATCCTTCGGCTTCGATTCTCTCAACATCACTGACATTGAGGGGACTGTCGCCAAGCTAGATATCGACCGGAGCGTAAAACGGACTGACAGCTTCCATGGCGGCGCAAGCGAAGCGGAGAGACTTCTGGACGAATTCCTAAACAAGAAATTGGACCTGTACCCGCAGCTAAGGAATGATCCCAATGCGGACTGCCTGTCCGGCATGAGTCCGTACCTGCATTTCGGCCAGATTTCACCAATCTACATTGCCTTGAAGACGCTGGAGACCGGCAGCCCTGGCGCCGAGGCGTATCTCGACGAACTCATTGTCAGAAGGGAACTCAGCATCAATTTTGTGTTTTACAATCAGCTCTACGATTCGTTTGACGGGCTCCCAGGATGGGCAAAAAGGGCCCTCCTGCTACATAAGGGTGAGCCCAGGGAATACAGCTATTCCCTTGATGAACTCGAAAGAGCAGGCACACATGACCCATACTGGAATGCCGCCCAGCGTGAGATGCTACTTACGGGCAAAATGCACGGCTACATGAGGATGTACTGGGGAAAGAAGATAATCGAATGGAGCGCCACGCCTGAGGAGGCCTTCCACCGGTGCCTCTATCTTAACAACAAATACGAATTGGATGGGAGGGACCCCAACGGTTTTGCCGGCGTTGCCTGGTGCTTTGGCAAACATGACCGTCCCTGGCCCTCGAGACATATCTTTGGAAACGTTCGGTACATGAGTGCTGATGGGATGAAACGGAAATTTGATGCTGGAAAGTACGCAAAGAGGTACCAGTGAGTCAGGCCAGAAGCGCGCAAGAGTGTAGGCCCGAAAAGAACTCTGGACAGCGGGTTGTATTTCAAGTATCCTACGTTCACCTTTTATTAAATGCTGACTCCAAGAACGGACACGGGCACTGAGATTCCCAACCTCGGGTGGTTGACTTCAACCTTATATGAAGAGTTGAAAGGGTGATGATAGCGGCGATGAAACGCGACGAAAGACACTGTGGCAAGGGAGGAAGGCTATGATAAGGCAGAAATTGTTCCTGCCCATTCTGAACCTGGTTGGATTTCTGGGCATGGTTACCGTCAATGCGCTGGCTAGTGCTCTTCCTATAAACAACAAAACAACCGGCGAGTTGTCGGACCAGTACCCCAATCTATTCGTTCCAGCGGGGTTCACCTTTTCGATTTGGGGGCTGATCTATGTCCTGCTCGCAATTTTTGTCATATATCAGTTGATCATCGTCATCAAGAAAGACGGTCAACAGCCATCCTTTGTCGAGAGAATCGGCCTGCTTTTCTTTGGTTCCTCTGCTGCAAATATCGGTTGGATATTCGCATGGCATTACGAAATAGTTCCTCTATCTCTCGTTCTGATGCTGCTCCTGCTAGGATGCCTTATCGCAATTTACCTGCGGCTTGACATAGGAAAATCGGCTGCCCCGAAAATTGAACGGTACCTGGTCCATCTACCTTTCAGCGTATATCTTGGCTGGATTACTATAGCTACAATTGCCAATGTTACCGCTTTGCTGGTGGACATCAACTGGAACACGTTTGGGCTTGGGGAGCAATTCTGGGCTGTAGCTGTTATTTCTGTCGGCATAGCAATTGCACTGAGCGTATTGTTCACGCGGAAAGACATATTCTATTGTCTCGTTGTCGACTGGGCATTATTTGGCATATTGATGAAACGACTCGCCGTTGAAACCGTACCGGATCGAAGCGTGATAGTCATCACGATTATTGGCCTGGTCCTCATATCAGCTGGAATAATCGTCCAAGCAATTAGAAGGAGGATCTACTAGCCTCATACAATGGATTCCAGCCGGACCGAAACCGATTGCGCGTCAAGAACCTTGCTTCTGTCTTGAGGCAACAACACGCTGAGCGCTAATACCGCGGTTTAGTCCTGACCAGGTAAGGCCAGGACCCTTAACGACGAGCTTTGTTCAGCCGCCAGGTTAGGCTCCTTGCAGGTCGTGGATATCCCCGATCGAGGGTACATGTATCTTCTCGGCCACCTTGCGCAAATGGAATCCCTGTATAGCAAAGGCTATGGACAAAGGGAAACACTTTGGCTTTCTCAGCAGGGTCCATGCAAACAGCCTCCAATAGTAAGTTCTCCCCTTTTCCTTGATGCCCAGGACCCACATAGACCTGACCAGCACCGGGAGATTCCGAGGATTAATATTGCCTCTTCTTCTGGTCTTTGGTTTATACTCCCTTAGAAAAGTCTTAATGCGCTCGCAGTACTGCCTGGGCGAATAGATTGTACCCAGGATATGCTTATAGCCGATAACAAGTCTTTCGTAGCCCATCTTGGGAACGAAATTGGTTGAACCGTCTGTGTTGTCACCAGAACCGCGCGGCAGCAGGCGGTCTTCCTTTTTCAGACGTTTGTATAGGCTTGTCCCCGGCGGAGCGATTAGTACACCGACCATAGCGGTAACGATTCCACTCTTCTGAATGAAACTTATCTGGCTTCTGAAAATCGAGAGTGGGTCACTATCAAACCCCACGATAAATCCTCCCTGCACCTGAAAACCATGGTTCTGAATCTTCTTGACCGATGCCAGCAAATCACGACCCTTGTTCGGCAGCTTGTTACATTCGACTAGACTCTCCTCATTAGGACTTTCGATGCCAACAAATACCTGGTTAAATCCCGCCTCGACCATCAATTGCATCAGCTGTTCATCATCGGCGAGATTAATGGATGCTTCCGTAAAGAGCGAGAAGGGATGCCTTCTCTCTTCCATCCATTCGATTATAGCCGGCAGAATCTCTGACTTCAGTTTCCGCTTGTTGCCGATGAAATTATCATCAACAAAAAACACAGTGGCTCGCCACCCCTGATGGTATAATGCCTCCAGCTCGGCCACTACCTGATTCTTGTCTTTGGTCCGCGGTATGTGCCCGTTCATTCTGACAATATCACAGAACTCACAGTTGAAGGGGCAGCCTCGGGAATACTGTATGCTCATTGACTGGTACTTCTTCTTTTCAATAAGTGACCACAGAGGCACAGGAGTCTTTGTTATATCCGGTCGTTCCTCAGACGTATAGATATGCTTGGCACGTCTCTTCGCCAAATCCTCTAAGAAGAGAGGCAGTATGTTTTCAGCCTCGCCGAATATGAGATGGTCTATATCATCAAAACCGAAGTCTTCGTACCCGGCACCAAAAAGTGGGCCGCCAGCAACAATCTTAGTCCCCAATTTCTTACACCTGTCAATGACTTCCCTCGCCGAGTCTTGTTGCACCGCCATAGCGCTGACAAACACATAATCAGCCCACTCGAGGTCTTTGTCAGTCAGCGTTGCCGTATTCATATCAACAAGCTTTTTGTCCCAGTCACCGGGAAGCATTGCTGCCACAGTTAACAAGCCCAGTGGAGGGAAAACCGCCTTCTTAGAGATGAATCTCAAAGCATGCTTGAAACTCCAGAACGTATCAGGATATTGTGGATAAACCAGAAGTACTCTCAAACTAATCTCCTTTCGTGTAATCTGACCGATAATAGCACAACACAGCAACGCTTTCTAGTACCCTATATGGGCAGGTGCCCCAGCCCGTGTATGTCCTTAAGGTCAAACCGGCGTCACCTGCTGAGCCTGACTTCGTTCTGGCACTCACTACAATACACCGCTTTACCTTCGCGGGTCGCATTCGAACCAATGGTTTTCGGGGGGCCCCTTGGTCCAGGGGGGCAGAACCTTCCTCGTCATTGACAGCGGGAGTTCCGAGCCGAAGGCGCGGCAAGCAGCAAAGCAACGGCTGTTGCGGCCAAACCCAAGCAAGCCGCTCTGCCCCACCGAGATTGCCTCGGGGCTTTTCCCCTCGCAATGACGCGGCGAGGCGGCTCGCAGTTAAGGTCGCTCGAAATTTTTGATACAATTCTTTGAATCCTTCTGCCACCAAGGTGAGCAAGCCATTATGAAGATTGGAATCTCAGCCGACGGCGCCGATTTAGAAGCCAGGGTAGCGCACAGGTTCGGAACAGCGAGATACCTGGTGATCGTCGATTTGGACAGCGGGGATTTGGAAGCAGCGCCAAACCCTGGGGCCTCAGGACAGCGCGGCGCTGGCATGCAGGCTGTGGTGCTTGCCATCAGCAAGGATGTCAAAACCGTCTTGACCGGTTGGTGTAGTCCTGCTGTCCGCCACCAGTTCACAACAAACGGCATAGAAGTCATCACGGGACTCAGTGGCACAGTTGGAGAGACTGTGGACAAGTACAGGAAGGGCGAGCTCCAAAAACAGGTGGAAGTCGAACGCGGAGCAGGAAGGGGCAGGATTGATAGGGCCACTCTTCTGCAAGCAGCCAAGAGTTCTGCCAATCAGTTTGTCTCCATGTTGCCCGTCTTGGTGGGCGTAGTGTTGCTCATAGGGTTGTTCAATGCCTTTATTTCGCAAGAGCTTCTGACCTCTGTATTCTCAGGTAACCCTGTGTTAGACACCCTCCGGGGAGCATGCTTCGGCAGCATCCTTGCTGGCAACCCAATCAATAGCTACGTCATCGGAGGAGCGTTGTTGGAACACGGCGTTAGCCTCTTCGCCGTCACAGCCCTCATGCTCACCTGGGTAACCGTAGGCCTGGTACAGTTGCCTGCTGAGATAGCGGCTCTGGGAACGAAATTCGCCCTGGTGAGAAATGCCATGTCATTCGTTGTGTTCACAGCCGTAGCCATTCTTACAGTAGTTGTCTTTGATCTCATTGTGGGATGAAGTTTTGAGAAAGGTCAGACCTCAAAGGCCGACATGGAAAAGCCGCGGCGTGCGTCTGTTTCTTTTCCCTGGTCTGGTGGTGATAGCCTACGGAGTCGTGTTTGCTATTATGCCAGAGAAGGCCTCCCTGGCCCTCAGAAGCAGCGGTAACATCTTTGTGAACATGCTTATTCCCCTTAGTCTCGTCTTCATCCTCATGCTGCTTCTGAATCTTTTCCTCAAACCGGCGCAGATTGTGAAGCTTCTCGGCAGAGGGGCTGGTGTCAAGGGCGTCATGCTCTCAGCCGCCGCCGGTATAATTTCAGCCGGGCCCATTTACGCCTGGTATCCCTTGCTCAAGGACCTCCGCCAGAAGGGAGCGACAAACTCTTTACTGGCCATTTTTCTGGGCAACAGGGCCGTCAAACCATTCCTCCTGCCCATAATGATTTCGTACTTCGGCTGGATATACGTGCTCCTGTTGGCCGTGCTCACCATGATGGGCTCGATAGTAGTTGGTTACTCCGTGGGCGCCCTGGTGAAGGTGAGAGACAACTTGCCATCCCACCGCCAGTAGCGATGGGGCTCTGGCTTCACTCTGTCATTGCCCAACCAGGGCTCCTGCTCGGTGTAGCTTCCTCCTACCCCGACTCCACACCGCCAAACTCAGGGAAGTCCAGCTTCCACCAAGTGCACTATGTCGAAGGACAGCCGCATTCACTTATGCTTGAACACTGACTTCGTATCCTTCACGAACGGGTGCGTCTATGTAGAAGTCTTTGAACTTGTTCACCTGCTCTTGATAGTAGCCGCTCTTTTCAGTGGCAATGGCATCGTCCTCGCTGTCCCAAAGGCTGATGACAATAGTCTTACCTGTCCTACGGTCAATAAGGTAATAGGTTCCACAACGGCCTTTCTTCTGTTTGCCCAGGGAAACAACACTCTCCTCGTAGAGCTTGACGGCCTCATCCAGCCTATCCGTCTTCATTTGACCTGTGGTCAAACGTGCAAACATGGCATATCCCTCCTTTCCTGGGCCGAGTATTCTGTTTCGGCCCTGGCGAGCAGTTTGACACAACGTCCAGAGAGTTCCTTCTTAACCACGTCTTTGCCTCTGGCGAAGGAAACGATCTTCTTGCCCTCGAGGCACTGCTGAAACTCTTGATTCACCAGCAACCCTTTCCCATAGCACTATGCCACGGTCAACTTCTTCTATGAAAGTCCTCTGTGATTCTCCTCCCTCCAACAGTTCGACAGGCGTTTTGATCACTGACTGAATATGGACATCCTCGTATCCCCTCGGGAATCTGAAATCGCTGATAGCATTTGACACGTCTTCCCTGCTGTTCGATACCACAAATAAATCTAAATCACTCTCAGAGGTATCTGTCCCAAGAGCACAACTGCCATATAGTACAATGCGGCTTGTCATCTCCTTTAGTACCTCCGCTAATGGTTCAACCAGCATTAGATTAACCATTATCTTGAACTCAGCTATGGCAGCATTAGATGAGTCAATCGAATAGAAATACATTTTGCCTTCTCGTCTCCGCCTTACAGCACCGGTCGAATGTAACTTATTCAGCGCGCGGTTTGCTGAGCCGTAAGATATTCCAAGCTTACGAGCCACTTCTCGCTCATAGAATTCCTGGTCCGAGAACTTGGCCAGCAGGCTTAGTACTTTCTGGTTGACTGTAGCGATCAAATGCGGCTGTAGCATGTGTCAATTGCTCCAAATAATAAGTATGTGCTCACTACAATGAGCGATAAAAGGAAAGTCAAGCCGCCGCAGAGGACTACGGCAATCGCTCAGATACTGCACACGCTAGCGAAATCTTCAGTGTGTTGATTGTCTGCAGGGAAGCATGGTCAACAACATCAAGGCCCCTCACCAACACCACCCCACCACCTCTTGAGCCGGGCGGCGATCTCCTTTTCGTAGCCCTCGTCGCCGGGAAGGTAATAGCGCTTTCCCTGAAGGGAAGACGGCAGGTTCTGCTGCTCGACAAAATGGCCAGCGTAATCGTGGGCATACTTGTAGTCCTTGCCGTACCCCATCTG
>CAZHQV010000012.1:0-27107 GCA_964534285.1 uncultured Dehalococcoidales bacterium | reverse complement strand
TACTACAACGATTCAGTCCTGAGGTACAACAACCAGACCCAGGTGTTTCCTTCCAATTTGGTAGCCAACATGACCGGTTTCAAGGGTGGTGAGTTCTTTGAAGTTACGCTGGCCGCGGAGAGAGAGGCGCCGAAGGTCAGCTTCACCTAATCAGTGACTGAATAGTATATGTGGGAACAGATCAGGGCCAACCAGATACGCTCGGCAGTACTGGTAGCTGGAATGGGAGTATTGCTGCTCCTAATTGGCTACTTCTTAGGCCTATACTTCTTTGGCAATGCTATCGGGGGCCTTATTATCGCTTTAGCGGTATGGGCGGTGATGAATTCGATCGCCTTCTTGCAGGGGGACAAAATTCTGCTCGGGCTATCGCGGGCAAAGAAGATCAGCCGTGATGACCACCCGCGCCTGTACAACGTAGTCGAGGAGATGAAGATTGCCTCCGGACTGGAGAAGATGCCTGACATCTATATCATTGACGACCCGGCACTGAACGCCTTCGCTACCGGTCGTGACCCGAATCGAGCGGCTGTGGCTATAACTTCGGGACTGCTGCAGAAACTCAACCGCGATGAACTCCAAGGGGTCATCGGCCACGAAATATCTCACATAAAGAACCGTGATGTGCTACTGATGGCCATAAGCGGCGTCCTTCTTGGCACCATCGTCATTCTGGCCTGGTATGCAACTCGAATCCTTTTTTTTGGAGCGGTTTTCGGAGGCAGAAGGAGTTCCTCATCCGGAGGCGGCTATGGTCAGCTCATAATTCTTGCCGTGGGCATCGTCTTGATGATACTGGCGCCGATTGTAGCCCAGCTCATCTACTTCGCTATCTCCAGGAAGAGGGAATACCTGGCTGATGCTTCTTCAGCCCTGTATACCAGGTACCCCGAGGGACTAGCTTCAGCTCTGGAAAAACTGGCCGCTTCGACGAGCCAGCTGAAAACGGCCAACAAGGCCACCGCACCAATGTACATCATCAATCCCTTCCGCAAGAAAGGAATGTCGGCCAGCAACCTCACCAGCACCCACCCCCCTGTTTCGGAAAGAATACGTATCCTCCGCTCAATGGCTGGGGGAGCCTCCTTTGGTGACTATGACCAAGCCTACCGGGGGATTCACGAGACGGGCAAAGGGATTATCCCGGGCTCGGCCGTGGCAACCGGGTCTGTTGCTCTTCGGGCGGCAGGACCAGATGAAATACTGGGGGAGCCAGACAAGATGGAACGGGCTCGCGAGGTCTCGGACCTGATGTGGCGGCGCAGTGACTACAAGACCATTACCTGCGTTTGTGGCACCAAGTTGAGAGTGCCACCAAGGTTCAAGGCACCTGGCGTCAAATGCCCGTACTGCGGCAGAATTAACCAGTTGTGACGGTGGGGTTCTGGAGGGAGACAGGCTCATATGTTTGTGTCTTGGGTGTCATGTCTGTGATACCGGAGACGTGGCTGGATCAGCCACCTGATGCATTCGGGGATAGTGCGCCTGCAAGGCCTAGAGCGTGAAGGCCTGCCCCAACACCTGTCGTGTATCCGCGGAGGCCTTCTCGGGGAGTATCTGGAATATCTCGAGGAGGATCTCATCCGGCGCCACGGCTATGATATACCTCAGGCACCCATGCTCCCTGACCTGCCCCTGGAATCGTGGCAAATGAGAGACGGCGGTAGTGTATCAATTTGAAATTGAGAATTATTGACCATGCTTGACCGTTCTGGTATCCTTAAATCATGCCAACGAAAAAGAAACGAGACCACGATTTTAGCGTTACAGCTTATCGAGTAGTTCAAGAAGCTACTGGAGAGGTTGAATCAAAGCCAGCAGAACCCGAAATAGAATTGGTAAATGGTAAGAATCCCCAGGCCATTGCCTTGGGTAGATTAGGTGGTCTGAAAGGTGGTAAGGCTCGCTTTGAGAAGCTAACGTCAGAGCAGCGCAAAGAGATAGCTAAGAAGGCTGCACAAGCTCGATGGTCAGCTATAGAGAAACCTATCTAATAGGTTGAGAAGGTTGCTGTAATAATAGCGTCGGCGTTTGCTTAACGAGTGCTGTACCCAAGTGATTCTCAATCATTTTGTACGAAGCAGTATTCATTAGACTGTGCATATAACAATGGTGGACAGTGAGCAATAGGTCTTGAAAATCGGAATCACCTTCGATTGCCTCTACATTTAGGCCTATTTCTTGGCATTCCTCAAAATGTATGTGTCTCTCGTGAGTTCTATTCCTAGCGTAGCTAGAGAGTCTCCTTACTATACTTTTTGCTTTTTGCTCAGCATCCAATTCACCGCTAAACATCACCGTTTGTAATTGTTCCCGAACAAAATCGTTGGACCATCTTATAGCATTTTCACATTGGCCGAGGAAGGTAGGCCTATATTGGCTAATTATTGCATTCCATATGGCAATCTTCGTAGGGTCATTTCTAACCTCGCGAAATGCCCTACGAAATTCCTGCATAACACCATAGGCTGGAACATCCCGTAATTGCGGGTCGATTGGTCCTATGTTGGAATGTTTAGCCATATATATTCTATTGCAAGAACATGCAATCATAGTACCAGCAGACATAGCTATTTGCGGAATAATTGCCTGAATGTCGTTATCAAACATCTTATGTAGGTAGTTTACTATAGATTGAGCTGCTGCTATATTGCCGCCCGGAGTGTGCAAAATTAGATCTAAGCCTTCTTCTCTCTTCAGTCGATGAATAGCCATCATGAAGCCATTCTTATCTTCGTCGTTAATGTCTTGGTTGCGTAGTTCTGGTTTTGACAAGAAACCAGAATAGTAGGCAATTATGTTCCTATGCCTGTGGTTATGTAACTCTTGAAGATATTTACGCCTGACAACATCAATAGCCCGATTGGCCTCTTTAGGTTCATTGGCATGTAAGTCTCGATATTCCTGTATTTCTTTCAGAATGTCATTCCAGTTCGGCATATATGATACCTCTGCACTCACCCGAGAATGGGCTCTTCGTAGACCCCATATGTCACAAGACCCTGATTAGGGATGAGTGGTGATGGTTGTGCTAGAGACGAATCATCGGTTGATTCTGTTTGACTAATAGTAGCTGGGCCAAACAATTCCTCATATTGCTCCATCAGTTTGGTTTTCTGTATAGCCGGCTCCTTAATCTGCGCCATTTTTACCTCCATTTCTTATTATATCACCAATTTAGCGCTTAACAAATGCTTGAGCGATATGGTATATGCGGTCACTTTGAAAGACGGATAAGAAATGAACAAGGTCAGTTTAGAACGCAAGGCTCAAGTCATAAGAGTCCTCTGTGAGGGTAACTCAATACGCAGTACTGCTCGCATAACTGCAGCTGCCATTAACACCGTGGTTAGATTACTCAGGGAGTTGGAGCTGTATGTTTAGAATATCAAGACAGGACGCTCCGCAACATAAAGTGTACGAAAATTCAATGCGATGAAATCTGGTCATTCTGCTATGCTAAAGAGAAGAATATCCCGCGAAGTCACGAAGGTGAGTTTGGCTATGGCGACTTGTGGACATTCGTTGCCTTAGATCCTGATACTAAGCTGGCTTTGGCATGGTTTGTTGGCCTGCGTAACCCAGAATCTGCCTTGGAATTCTTGCAGGATGTCAAGGAACGCCTATCAAACCGTGTTCAACTGACTACCGATGGTCGCAAGATGTACTTCTATGCAGTAGAAACCGCCTTTGGCAATGACATAGATTACGCTATGTTGGTCAAATATTAATGGGAACGAACTAATCGAACCCGGACGTTACGGTTCGTCAGAATGTACCGCAACAAAAGCAAGGCGAGTCCGAGGTTCACCCAATACGAGCGAAGTATCCACTAGCTATATTGAACGGCAGAACGTTAGAATGAGAATGGGTATGAGGCGATTCATGAAATCAACCAATGCCTTCTCAAAGAAGCTAGAAAATCACATCTTAGCCATTGCTCTTTACTTCACGCATTACAGTTTCGCTCGGCAACACAAGACTTTAACTGATCCGTATCCAGAAACACCCGCAATGGCAGCAGGAGTTAAGAATCATGTTTGGACGGTCGAGGAGATTGTTAAACTAACAGAGAATAGATCACATATCTAAGGAGGTAAGATATGAAACAAAAGGGGAATCAGGCACTGAGATATGCTCGATTAATTGCCAAAGCAATTAGTGTACCGTTTGCTGTAGCTGGTGTATTCCTATTCATTGTGCAATTCTCACCCATGTATATAGGGAAGGGCATATTATTTGGCCTGTTCTTTGCGGGTGGTATTTTCTGGGGACTTGACACTCTGTGGAGTACACTTGAAGATTGGAGAGAAATTGCCAAAGAAATTGAAGAACATCGATCTGCAAATCCTGGATAGTCATTCTTGATTGCATTAATTCAAAATGACACACTAGCGTTTTCCCGTGCTAGCCGATGCTTATTGTCACGGCACGATAATGGCGATCGCCCAGAAATCACCTTTTGAATAGTGTTCTCCACCGTCCCCCTTCAGTTCCCCGGTCACAACAATGTTGTCGCCGTTCTCGATTCCCTGGACGCCGACCGCAGGCCTTTCCGTGCCGTCATTCTCCACCATGAGGCTATACCATACCTCTACTTTTTCCCCGCCAGAGCTCAGCTGAAAGCAAGGACAGAAAAGCTGGCCTAACAGGCTCACCTCTCCATAGATTGTGACTTCTGTGTCATACACCGGGTTCTGTAGTAACTCAGCGACGCTCAGTGCTGTCTCGGGGATTTCGTCGCCTTTCGTGATCATCATCTGCCCAAGCATGTCCCACTTGTCGTCCATTATGGCAGACGTGATCTCAAGCTGCTCAACCGCGATTACTGCTCGGTGAGGTGTGATGACTTCAGCGAGCGCTTGTCCGGTCCTGTCTCCATAACCAGCGTGTCTGCTGTCAAACGCGAAGATGAATACCCAGCAGTACGGACACCGCGCTGTTAAGGTTCCTGTGAGTATTAGACTGTCTTCCATGCCGTCAAAGGTGAAGGTTGGGCTGTTCCTTACGGACTCCTCAGCAATCGCTTGGCTTGCCTCTTTGGACATCTGCTTGAAAGCACTGATTTCAGCCACACTACCATCATATTTGACAGTACCCTCCCAGTGCCAACCCAACGTGATGCTGGACACCACTACCTGGTATACGGTGTTCTCTGGGAGTACTACTGGGTAGGTCACCTCAATTGTCCACTCATGGGAGACGAACTCCGTAGTTACCGCTCCTATGAGCCCTGGAGGGGTGACATCTTGTTCCTGCCATTCGATCCCTGCCCCCGGCGCATCCTGTGGCTCATGCTCCTGAAGATAGCTGATGGCCGCGTCCCGTGCCTCAGCAGCAGTTTCGATCGGCGGAACGGATTCACTGGCACAGCCCCCCGTTAGGAGAGCTACCAGCCCTAAAAGCACAAACCCAATACACAATTTGGCTCTAATCATCTCTTGCCTCCTGTTGGAACTCCTCTATTTACTTCAACGAAAAAGACACCGTCTGGTTTAGCCTGTCTCTCTAAACGTCCTTCTTTTTGTCGCCTTCAATTTGACCTTGGCCAAGCGTGCAAGAGGGATACGTGGGGTCAAATGGCATCGTCAAGCGCACTGACCGGAAATACAGAAAGGTAGACGACTCTTCAGGCTCTCCTGTCATGGTTGTGTCCCGCTCCTGGCTAACGCGGTGCAACCGTTCCAGCGTCCCCGGGACCGCTAGACTATGCGCCTTTCCCTCTTGTTCCATGCCGGGCTGATAGAGGCCTACCCAACTGGTTGCGTTCCAGCGAGGTGCTAGCGGGTCGTCTCAATCGGTTGCCACTCCCATCCCTCTCCCTTCGCAACAACGTGGCCCATACCGGGGAATGGGAAGTGAAAGGCAAGCACCAGTGCCTTGTCGGCTGCAGCCCTGCTCAGAAGGCTGCGCCTCGTAGTCACAACTTGCTCAGGGGCGAAATCGACTGCCGCAAACCACTGTGGCTGCTCCACGTGGATGGGATGGAGTATGGCATCAGCGACGCACAGCAGTTCCTCGCCTCCTGAAGAAATAGCCACTGCCATGTGGCCTGGCGTATGGCCGGGCGCTGCGACGGCGCTAATACCGCGCACGATTTCCCCCTCATGGTCAACCAGCTCGAGCCGGTCTTGAATCGGCGGGAGGTTCTTGCGTGCGCAGGTCACGAGCATCTCCCTGATTTCTTCGTGAAGCTTCTGTTCCGCCTCTTCCGAGGTCCAGAAATCCCACTCAGCCTTCCACATGACGTAGCGGGCGTTGGGGAAAGCTGGCTTGCCCTCGGCGTCGATGTTCCCGCCGATGTGGTCTGGATGTCCGTGCGAGAGGATGACCGTGTCAATACTTCCGGGCGCAGTTCCCGAGGCCTGCAAGTTCTCGAGAAGTCTTCCTGTGGTTGGGGCAAGGCCACCTGCACCAGTATCCACTAACACTCGGTGTTCACCCGTGTTGACCACCAAACAGATGTACGGACTTATCCACTCCACCCACCGCTCTGCCTGCAGGTCGTGTTGGCGAAGGATTTCGTCAAGACGTTCTTTTGGGGCGTTGGCGAAAAGAAGTGTGGTGGGGGGCGGGAAGATGGGGGGTGCGTACGTAAGAGTGCCGTCGCTGACTGCCGCGCATTCGAAAGCCCCGACCTTGAAATGATAGATTTCAGTGCTCATAGTCTCAGCCCTCCTCTCCATGTGCATCCTTGACTGGCGGTAGCGTTACGCCTGAGATCAACATAGACTAGCTAGGAGTTTGCCTAATGTACCGCCTTTATCACATTGTAACCTCCGCCGGGGCGACAATCAACCACATGGGAAGCCGTGGACTATCACAGCGTGAGCAGTGAAGAGTATTAAGCCTGCCCTGGGATATCCTGCGAAACGCTTGCATGTTGTTTGTGAAGCTAGCAGCTCGTCCCGGTATCAAAGGAAACGTCTGGCAACAGCGTTCCCAGCAGTGACATTATCACTTCGTAAGACGGCTCAGCGCATCAAATGCCTTCTTCTCAAGTTCGTAGCATTTCAGAATGCTTGTCCGGACGTCGGCCAAGAACGTGGGAGCCTTCCGCAGATCTTCTGCTGCTTTCCCCATTAAGTCATCCAGCTCGCGGTTAATCCTTCTCATTCCATCCAGAGGGCCTGGCTCTTGTGCTTCGAAGAGCCTATTCTTCTCAATCATCAACTCCTTTGTCCTTCCAAGATTAGGCCAGGAATCGGGAAGCAGTCCTGAGGCAATCTCACTCCAGATAGTCGCTGATTGGCGCATCATCTGTGCACCTTCATTCAGGGCGGGCTTGTTCATGACGGCGCTTGCCTCTTCAAGAAACTGCGCATACATGGAGCGGAAGGCGCTTCCACCAGTGCCGCTTATCTCAATATACATGAAGCCGTTCATGAGAGCGCCAAACAGATTCATTCCCCTGAATTGTTCAGGCCACTTCACCACAATCTCCGCCCATTTTCTGATTCCAGCGAGCCCGATATTCTTTATCGGAGGGTTTAGCATGCTCCGGCAGCACTCTTGAATGCTTTCCTTGATGCCGGCTTCCAGGCCTGCAATTTGTGAGGGATATTGTATGTTCAGCAGCCTGTGTTTGGGAGGGAAGGGAGGGAATTTTGAACCCCGTGCTTTTTGCAAGTCGCTTAGACTAACAGTCACCGGGTTTGTCCCCCGGTCGTAGATATATACCTCGTCTTTCTCTTCATCCAGACCGAAGACAACAAAAACATGACCGCCAAAGTGAGCTATCTCAGGAACGGCGAAATAGGGAAGATAAGCCATGTCTCCATAAACAACTACAGGTTCGCCCTGGTTAAGCATTGTCTTCAACTCCTCATATCCCTTCTTGGGACTGGATGTCTCAAAAACAGTCATATCTGCGCCAATTCGTTTGCAGATATTCTCGGGAAAGTCTGTGCCTTTGCCGTAACGTGTGCCGATGAAAGGGCTTGGCATTTGCTTCATATACCAGTAAATGAACCCGACTCCTCCACCCAACCCTAACAGCATCTTCTCGGATAAGGAAAGCCCGTGGTGGTCTAGCACTCTCTTCAAGGCGCTGGTTTCGCAATGCTTTCCGCTAAATTGCTTGAGTCCCTGGACAATTAGTCTTTCAGCCACTGTTTACCCTGCTTGCGGCGTTGTTACTCCTTCGACATTCTTGAAATCCTGTCAAACTCGTCTCTCAGCTTCTTGTATTCCCTGTCCAATTCCTCGGCTCTCTCGCCGGCATTCCTTAGATGTGTGTCGTAGAAAACCCGCCATAGTGCATCGATTTGGCCGAACCTCTGGGAAATCACATTGAGGTCATTTCTGACATTCTCGGCCTCTTGGGAGAGTCTCTTGGCATGAACGCCCGCTTTTATCAGTTCGATCTTATGACAGAGCGTCAAGGGCGACACAACCTGGACTCCCTTTCTGGCGTAGTCTCGAAGCATTTCGAATTCCTCGTTAACTAAGAAGTAATAAACGCCCTCAGATGGGATATAGGCGAAGGCGAATTCGGCTGAACCCTTGTCCGGGCAGACGTAATCTTGGGCTATCTTGTTGAGGTGGGTTCGAACGTCTCTACGGAAGTTGGTTTTGAAGCCGTCTCTTTCCCTGGAATTCTCAGTCTCTACCATGCTTCTGTAGTTATCCAGAGGGAACTTGGAGTCTATGCAGATAAGCCCCACGGTTGACCTGATATGCGCATCGGGAACTTTTCCATCGAGAACCGACTTTCTAATGCCAAACATGTCCGGGGAAAGTTGATCTGAGAGGATTGTCTCCAGGCTCAGCTCGCCCAGAGCAGCTCGCTCCTTTGGCACCCGGAGCATTTGCTCAATTGAGCGGTGGCAGTCCCGAATATCCTGGGTATGGGCGGTTAGCAGGCCTATCTTCTCCTCCAAGCCCAACTTCGTCCAGGTACTCGATACGGCGTCCTCAATATCCCTTGGTCTGACTCCTCTTCCCCTGACAACTAGGATGACTAGGAAGACCAGGAGTACTACAGCGGCGACTAGCAGAATCTGTGTTACCATGGCTGAGCTACATTCATTCTGGAAGATGTAAAACCCCAGCCCCGCGGATTCTCCCTTCCTTGAGCAGGACTAGAGCTTCGTTTGCCTCTTCTAGGGCGAATTCTCGGACTTCAGGCACAATGGGAATCTCAGCGGCCAGAGGCACAAATTCCTGAGCGTCTCTTCTGGTGACGTTGGCCACGCTTTTCACCTCCTTTTCATACCACAGGTGTTCAGCGTAATCTAATTCTGGGATTGGTGTTGTCTTCCGAATTGCATTTATGACCACTCTCCCGCCTTTCTCCAGATTCCTTAGGGCTTCACGAACTGGCGCGCCCACCGGGGTAAAGTCAATGGCGTAGTTGAGCTTTTGCGGTGGTGTGTCTGCTGTCGCTCCGGTCCAGTCGGCGCCCAATTTCTGCGCCAGATTTTGATGCTCTTGTTGCTTCGGTCGACTGAAGACGAAAACCCTGCAACAGGGATACTTGTATTTGGCAATCTGAATGACAATATGCGCAGAGGCTCCAAAGCCATAAAGGCCGAGCACCTTGCCATCTTGCATGCCGGTGAGCCTCAAAGCTCTATAGCCGATCACTCCGGCACATAGAAGCGGCGCTGCTTGCACATCGCTGAATGCTTGCGGAATCGGATAGGCAAAGTCTTGCGGGACCACGGTGTATTGAGCGTAGCCTCCGTCGACATCCTTGCCCGTCCATTTTGCTTTATCACAAAGATTTTCCTCGCCCTTGAGACAGAAGGAGCATTCACCACAGGCCCAATTGATCCAGGCGATACCCACTCTGTCGCCTTCCTTGAACTTGGTCACTTTCGGTCCCAACCTTTCCACCCTGCCCACAATTTCGTGGCCCAGAATCATGGGAAACCTTGAAGGAGGAAGCCTGCCCTCAATTTCATCCAGCTCCGTGTGACAGACTCCGCAAGCCGAAACCTTGACTCGAACCTCACCTGGACCAGGAATGGGATCGGGTAGGTCCACCAGCTCTAAAGGCTTTCCCTCGACAGGGGCGATTCCCTTGACCACCATCGCCTTCATTTCTCTCTTGCCTTCTCCGCTTCAGCGGATGCTCACGTGAGTGTGTAGCTACCGCTTATGTCAGCCTGGGCGAAGCGAAGGGTCTCTGGTTCTTCGGTCACTACGCTCCCTCAGAACGACACCCTAGTAAGCGGTGACACGTTTGTCTCAGTGACACCCCGACACCTTCTTCATACGACGAAAATGCTCTCATAGAAACTCTGGCAGATTTCGTAGAAGTCTTTCCTGTAACGCATCAACGTGCTAGGGAGATAGTCCATTATGTCCTGTGCCGTGATCCCATCCTCGCCTTTGTCTCTTGCTGCCAGGTCTCCAGAAAATCCATGGATAAACACGCCCGTTCTCACCGCGTCACTGAGGGACAGTCCCAGGCCAAACATAGCGGCAATGGCTCCTGTCAGGACGTCGCCGCTTCCTGCTGTGGCCATGCCGGGATTGCCGCTCATATTGATGTAAACAGTCTCATCGGGATAGCCTATGAGCGAATGCGCTCCTTTCAAGACGATAATGGCATTAAGCTCTTTTGCTGTCCTTTGCAAAACGCCAATCTTGTCTTTGTTCATCTCGCTTATCGTCGATTGTGTAATTCTTGACATCTCGCCCAGATGAGGTGTAAGTATCGTGGCTGCCCGCCTGTTCTTGATTCTTGCCAAATCTCCGGCAATAGCGGTGATTCCGTCGCCGTCTATGAGCAAAGGCTTCTCGATTCCCTGTGCTAGCTCTCGCGTCAGTTCCTGTGTTTCTTCGTTTAGGGAAAGGCCTGGCCCCAGGACTACCATATCCATCTTTTCCGAAAGCTTCAGTAATTGATCCTTACTTTCCAATGCTATGCTTCCCGAGCCTGTCTCCTTTTGAGGAAGGAACACTATTTCACTTCCCTTATTCGCCAGGAATGATGAAATAGATATGGGCGTAGCTAAGCGGGAATATCCTCCTCCAGCTTTGAGGAAAGACAAAGCAGAGAAATACGGCGCACCAAGATAGCTCGAAGCGCCGGCGATGAACAGGACCTCTCCGAAATTTCCCTTATGGGCATTCTTGTCTCTTTCGGGAAGGTGGACTGGACTGTTGATTTCCACCTTTATGGAGTCTGTATCGTAGAGCGAAGGCGGGAAAGAGATGTGTGAGACATACAATTTCCCACAGTGGTCGTATCCGGGATAGAGCATGTTTCCCATCTTGGGCAGTCCGAATGTGACGGTGTAATCCGCCTTCACCGCTATGCCCATGACCTCTGCGGTATCGCCGTTTATGCCTGACGGGATATCGACGCTGAAAACCGTTCTCTTGCTGTCGTTTATTGCCTGAATCATATCCTGGTATATTCCGCTGACCTCTCTGATAAGACCCGTGCCGAATATGGCATCTACAACGGCATCGCAATGTACAAGCGCTGACTCTATGGACTCAACTGAGCCAACCTTGGAAATCTCTATCGGCAGCTTTGAGACTATGTCGAAGTTCCTTCTTGCCACCCCTTTGAACTTGGTCTCATCATCCAAGAGAAAGACCTTTGCCTCTCCTCCATTGGAGTGTATCTTTCTGGCGACGACAAACCCATCGCCGCCGTTGTTGCCACTGCCGCAGAAAACGGCAAACCTCTTATCCTTTATGCCGAATTCCTTCAACATGACGAAGTAGACCGCCTGCCCGGCATTCTCCATCAAGAGATCTTCCGAGATGCCAAATTCTTCAGTGGCGGACCTGTCCAGATTCCTCGTCTGAGCTACAGTGCTTACTTTCATTCTTGCCCCCGTTCGCGGAGATTGCTGTCCATTCAGTTTCAGTTCCTGAATTATAGCCTATATAAGCTGTGAATATAACTTCGGCGCTGCTTTCACTGCATCATTGCTTGAGACAAGGGCCTGTGACTGCCCTGTGGCGGGGTACCTGCCAAATATGCGACAAAGCGGGGTGAGCTGCCACAGGAAGAGGTGGCGCCAGGCACACCAGGAGAAGCGACTAGCGCTCTAGACCGCTAAGCAAATCCTATACATACTCGCATATCGGGGAGGGATAGTGTAGACTTGATGGGGGCTCGGGTCGGTGACTATAGCAGCGCTAGGGACATGCCGTCGAAGGATGAATAGGGTGAGGCTGCGGTTAGTCTTCTTCTTTCTACGCATGGCATACAGGCTGTGCCCCTGGGGCGAGTTCAAGGTCAGGCTTGGCGACTTTGTTTTCTCGGAATGGAAAAAGGCGAGTTTGGAGGAGAAGGAGGAGCAATAGCTGGCTGTTGACTGACAAGGAAGGGTGAATTGTGGGATGGGGAATGCAGCGCTATGTTAGCCCCGGGATAGTCAATGGAGGCACCTGGTAGGTCGGTGACAGCCTGTCTCCGATCGCCGAACGGCTGTGGCCAGGGATCTCGCCAGGACGAAGAATCACGGGGGTTTGAACACCGTCGCCAAAGGCGATCTCATACAAGAAGTGTTAGGCTGGTGTGGAAGGCGACCCGGACTACAAGGCTGCAATATTCGTCTAGGGGATGTGTCTATTCCTTTTTCTTTTCCAGTCCCTTTTCCTTCACGAATGCCTTTGTGCGCTTGCTTATCTCATCAGCTCTGGTGAGTAGATAGAGCATACCACCTAGACATATAAGGAAAATACCAAGGCCGATAGGTGAACCCCAATGCACTGCCAACCATAGACTGTCCATTTCTCCCTCCTTTTGTTGAACATCGACTTCTGTCGCCAGATTATATGGGTGGGTGTGCACCGAAATCAAGAGAGGGAATCGCCAGTCCAATGCCCAGTTCTGTCCGCAGTTTCGCTGAGGAGACACTCGATAGGATTCTACCGCCTAATGCGGCGTGACAATTCCCGTCTGGTTAACCTTTTTGTTCTTTTGTTACTTGTAGGTGCACCGCGAGAAAACCATTGCCGACAAACTAGATTCATTCCGTTCCGGCCTGTACCGTAAGCTGGAAGTCGGTACAAAGCACCTGAAGGTCAACGGAATGCTCCCCCACCAGTCTGGTAATGGCGGCTCAAGCGTCGTTGGTCATTCCGTCGGTTTAGCTGGTTTTCTCTTTCTGCTTTGAGACTGATGCGAACCATGGTTGACCTGAATCGATTTGTGGCATCGCCTTGCCATGCAATCTGTTGGTTTCCCTCATGCTGGCCGCCCAAGGCATACGAACATGCGCAGCGGACTGCGAATGCCCTGTAATTGGGGCGAATAGCGCTGCGCCGGTTATCGCTAGCCTCAAATGCCCAGGTAGATTCATGATCACCAAGCCGAACAGACCTGAGTCGTCGAATCACTAGGCAACCCTGCTCCGCAGCCAGACAAGTACCTCCTTGGTCAGGGGTGGCGCACCAACTTCTGACCATACCGCCTCACGGTGGGGCCGGTCCTTCCGTGCCCTCGCCCATAAGGCTAAGGCAACTTCTTAACCATCTCGGCAAGCTCTTCCTTCGTGAACGCCTTGAGCGTCGTGGTCCTGACGTTCCCAGCGGCACCCAATCCCAGCGCGAAGGTCATAGCAACTTCGTCACTGGGAGCTTCTCCGACGCCCACGTAGTCGTACTCCCCCATGACTGTGTAGAAGCCTATCAACTTGCCTCCCATCGCTTGGAGGCCTTTGACATTTTCTTCAAGGCGCTGGGGCGCCGTTTTGATGTCCTTGATTCCTTGGTCTGTCAATTTCATCAGCATCACGTAGATTGGCATGAATTTCACCTCCCTTTTCATTTCTCATTGCTGATCTAGCTAGCGCGCCACCTCTACTAAACCCACCGCGGGCTCTTTAAGTAGCCCAAGCCAATCCCTCCACCACCCGCAGGGGAAGAAGCCAGCCCTTGTTCAGCACGGGCATCACCTCCCTATATAGAACCGTCCAGGAGTCCCTGTCACCACCTCCGCGCCATTCCTCCGCAGGGATGACTCTTGTGTCCTAGCACCTTAACGCGACACGTTGGCGATGGCTTGGGATTTGCTCGCATATCTCGGTCTGCGGTACGTGACTTAGGTGTCCTTGTGGAGCATGTGCTCTGCCTCCCGTTCCCCGCCTTTTCCTGGCATTTAATCATAAGATGCTGTGGCCGTCAATGAGCGCAGATGACGCAAGTTTTGACAGAAATAACCTGGACGGAGTCAGGCTATCAAATGAACAACGAGAGTTGCAGGGGCGCTCAGACTACTCATCGGCCAAGCTTATAGAACACTCGTCACAAATGGCTTCTTGTCTTGATGGCAGATGATCTGAATTACATTGCGGCCCGACATAGCTGCCGTGGGCACGCCTCCACCCGGTTCAACCCACTGTCCCGCCATGTAGAAGGCCTTGAGTCCGGGCAAGGTCTTGCTCATGCGCATGCGGAAGGTCTTCGTGGTGATTAGCCAGCCCTCAAAGCTAGCTCGCCAGTTGCCGGTGTATCGCTCCCAGGTCATAGGCGTAGCCACATCACGCATTTCAACCTGATTGCCCAGCCCAGGGAAACGCTGCTCAAGCATGGCGATGACCTGGTCTGCGATCTTCTCCTTGTCCGCCTGGTAGCGGGCAGAGTCCTGTCTCAACTCCTTCCAGTAGTCGTAATTGGAATCGAACATGACTTTCACCACCGTCTTGCCTGGTGGAGCCAAAGTGGGATCAAAATTGTGAATCTGCACGCCTATCGATTCGTGTTCCTTCCCCGCGATAGTGACCGGCGCTCTAAGAGGATAGACTATGGAATGTGGCAGTCCCTCAAAGGAACGCGCCACACCCAACGCTACATGAACAAGCGGAGGAAAGATGGGGAGTCTATCGTAGTATCCACGAAGTTCATCATTGATGTGCTTTCCCTCCAGCATGTCGAAAATAGTCGAATGACCATCGGCGGCGGAGATAACGATATCACCGCGGTGCTCCACGCCGTCAACCAATCGCACACCTACCGCCTGACCGTCTTCTACCAGGATTCTGCTTACTGGGGAACCGTAGTGAATGTGGCCTCCCAGGTTGAGGTAGCGCTGTTCGATGGCACGAGAGAACTCCAGCGAGCCGCCTATAGGATAGCCGGCCGACTTGTTGTGCATCCAGGCCAGAGTCATCAGCATACCCATCATGGGAAAATCAGGAAGGTCAAAGGCAAGCGGGAAAGCCTGGCGTAGGAAGGGATCGCTGAACCGTTTGGCAAAGTCCTGGATTGGAATCTTCTCCCATTTTCTCATAACTCGCAGGAAAGGAGACATTTTGGACAGCAGCTTAAGCCTGTCAATGGGACCGTATAACTCAGGTGCCTTTTCGATTGGCAGGTCGGAGCGACTGCAGGCACGTATGCCTTCAATGAACTCCTCAATCACCTCCTTATCCCCTGGAGAAAGCTCCTTCATATGCTGCTCCAAGCGGTCAACGTCCGTATAGATGATAAATACTTTGCCATTAGCGCCCTCAATCCGTATGAACTCTTCATGGTCTACCATATGCCGCCCTTGTACCGCTCCTAATTCCTCCCAGATGCGGTAGAAGCTGTTTGCCGGGCTGGAGCCCACTAGCCAGTGAATACAGCCATCAATTGTGTAGCCTGTGCGCTTCCAGGAAGTGCACAGCCCGCCAGGTTTGTCATGCAGCTCGAAGATCTGAGTCCGGTAGCCGTTCATTTGGCCATAGCACCCGGCTGACAACCCGGCGATGCCAGCCCCAATTATGAGTATTGACTTCTGCTCCATTCTCTACCCTCCTGTGGTGAAGTGATACTCATTTTGCCTGTTTCTTCGGGCATTGCCAAGTCAGCCCCATGGTTCATGTCATGTGCTGTTGCCACACAAGGTATTCTCGCCCAAAGTGACTTGGCAAACAAACGCTTCTTTCTATCGCTTGACTGCTACCGTGTATAAGGCAAACGCAACCAAGAGATAGGCAAGCGTTCTAACCACGATTAGAACAGTTTCCAAAGCCTCTTTGAGGCCAAGAAGTGTCATAAGATGTGAGACGCCAAAAAGCGCAAAGGCTATGCCAACATACAGTGGCACCTTGTCTCCAGTTTTCCTATAACCCCAACAGCCCAGAGCCAGTATTATCATGCAAAGCACCAGATTTACTACGTACATCGGGTCCCAGGTAAAAGACATGTCTTATCACCCCCATTCACTTATTATCTCGGTGCTTGCAAGACCAGTTGGTTTCGTGGCTCATAAAGGCGTTCCCAGCTAATTGCGCATACCGGTTCGCCAGTATATGAAGTTCTTCCGCGGTGTACTCGCGGAGGAAAGACGTTCCCGAAGGGCGTAGCGACCGAGAGGAGTGGAGATATACCGGCTGTTGTGCGCTGGCCGAGCCGAATCACTGAAAGAATCAAGCTACCGATGGCGTTTGATATTGTCACACATCTAATAATCAACAGTCTCTTTCTGCTTCATTATGTCTGAAATCTTCACATGGGGATGGTGGTACCTTTTCATGTTCACCGTTATGCTGCCCGCCTGTATTGATTCTCTTGGACACCATTGAAGGCATGCAAAGCACGTGGCGCAGTGATTCGACCACGAAGGCCTATTATCAATCATTTCGATATTGTCCACCGGGCAAATCCTCACACATATGCCGCAGCCATCGCATTTCTCGTCTGAAATGAATGCTAGTGATTTCCACCCCTTTGTTGTTATGTGCCAGGCCAACCGCAGGAGTGAGGGTAATACTCTGAATATCAGTCCGGAAGAAATAAGCTGAAACAAAATATTTGTTGTTTCTAGTATACCTTCTTTTCGAGTGTTGACATATCCAACAACTACTTCAAGTTTCCTCTTCCAGTTTTCGAACATTTTGGTCTGTTCATCGATAGTGATTGTCTTATGCCCAATACTGTTATGAGGCATTCTTACTACAAACCCTAGTGAGAGTTTTCCACCGCAAGTTCTTATTTCCTTATCAAGGGTTTTCATCGCATTCAACGGCGTAACACCATAGGTACCCACGGCAAAAAGGTATTTTGAATCGATTTCTGAAAGTCTTCTGATGAATTCGAGAACAATAGGGGGTGGTTTGAAGTCATAAACGGGGAAGACAATTCCGATAACCTCTGCATTGGTACTAATGGTTTCCTGCTTTACTAGGGAAGCCAGAGGTATCAGTTTGCCATTTGTTGTCTCGGCGATGTCTCTTGCTACGGATAGTGAATTTCCTGTTCCTGAGAAATAGTAGATTTCTGTGCCCATATGATAATCCTCTTTCCGACACGGATGTGGGACATTTGGATTAATACTTCTTGGCTTGGCTTGCCTACAACAACGGAATATGAGAATTCTACGCTTGCTTAGTGTGGCCTGCTTCGTCTCATATTGTACCTTTGATGTATCACAATTAGCGAAGCTAGCTTTGTGCTAGTAGGGCGAGGTTCAGTTTTCGGATTGCTGCGTCCAAATTCATCATCCTCACCTTCATCCTCTCCCGTCCGGCCGGAAGAAATTCGGCTCGCAATGACAGAGATCGAGGCAAGTCAGGCTTCCAGTTGAGTTGCTATTCTCTTTCCGAACTCTTTGCATTTAGGGAGCTCCCCCTCTGAAATCGGGCCCTTCATCCCGTCAACTCTTATGGACAAGCCGGGAGCCGCCAGTTTCGAGCCGGCGACCTTATCGCTTATTCTCTTTTCCAGCTTCTTCGTCGCTTTTTCGAAGTCTTTTCCAAGGTACGTGTCAAAAGCGGCAAAGAGTTTTCCCTCTAAGGCGAGCTTGCCGAGCTTGTCGATGAACTTGCTGACACCGCCGGTTGGTCTCCCTATGTGGTTGGGGGAACCCACCAGAATGGCGTCATAGTCAGGCACCTTGCTAAGGTCAACCTGTTTGACTTCAGTGACATGTGTTTCTATTCCTTCAATTGCTCTCATACCCTCCGCGATTGTTTCCGCTACGAGCTTGGTGTTGCCATACCTTGACTCATAGACAACGATGACTTTGGCCGCCATACCTGCACCTCCTTATGCTAAGCTTCATACCTGGGCAACCGAATTTCGCCTAAGGATACAATAAGACAGGAAGTAGAACAACCTTGTTTCTCGGACTGGGGATTTGGCTGGTGACTTTGCTCGGACGCCTAGCCGCGGACCAGCGACATGAAAGTCTTCCCTCTCACATCTTGAGTGACCTCACGCAGTTTGACTGGAGTGCTCAAGTGTCTGCGAATCGACGAAGGCACACAGCGGTGAAGCTGTTGTCAGGCAAAAGGGGCTGTTGCACGTGCTACCTTCGTTCTTGTCAAGCCAAACGCTGCTAGGGTATTCACCCGAACAAGGGAATGATGTAGATAACCTCCAGGACCTCATATACGGCTGCCACCGCCAGCACGATGGCCACCAGCAAGTAGAGTCGAAGAGAACGTTTCACACCAGCCCGGTAGCCCTCACCGTGCGTCGTGGCGTCCACGGTGGCTGGCCAGAGGAAGGCCCTGCCTTGAATATAGGCTGCTAGCATCGCCAGAATGTAAGCCTGTCCTTCCAGAATGAGGGTAAGAGAGTGAGGGATCATCACCGCACTCATCTCAGGGCTGCTTGGGGAGAGCAGCACTCCCCATAGTATTGCCCGGCATGCTCCTGTCACAAGTCCGCTGAAAGGGACCACCAGTGATGGCAGCGTGATCCACAAGAAGCTCGCCATGGTCAGATTCACCACGAAGGTGAGTACGATGGCCAGTAAGACCTGGCCGCCGGTGTACGCGCCGGCTACCGTGGAGAGTGGCCCTTGACCGAAGGCGCTTCTTACCGCGTCCAGCAGTAATTGCTGCAATGACGGATTGAAGGCCACGTATACCATTCCACAGATAACCAGGCCGTAGTAGACCAGGTTCAGCACAATGTAGGCGCGACGGAACTCCCTGATGGTCCTTAGTGCACGGATGATTGCCTTCATGAAACCGGTCTCCCCTCATTTTACGGCACTTGCGCTTGGCATCAAAATGCAGCAACTGTGTGGCAGTCCCACTCCGTCTGCTTTGTCTGAGCCTCAGTGTTCAACTGGCCCTCGGGAGTTCCGTGGCCGGGTCGGATCACCCAAGCTGATGCAGTGTGAAGCACATCAACAGGGATGATTAACCTTGAGCGCTCTGCCCTCCAAGAAAAACCATTAGGCAACGCGCTATGTGCCGGTTTGAGCTTCAAAGGGCATTTCAGTGAGCGCTTACCTCAGTACCTGGCCGCGAGGCGAGCTCGCAAGACGGGTTTCCGCAGGCGCGCCGTACTCCAGTCCTGCATCGCCGTCATACACCGTAGTCCTGGCATGCCATTTACACTAGCCTGACAGATTCGCCTCTACAGCCCTTTCCAAATTATGGAGGCTTTCCTCTATCCAGTTCCAGCCAATGTCTGCCGGTGCTGCCATATGAATCGTTCTTTTTGCTCTTGGCATATCAACTACCTACCATTGGGTGTTTCGGACTATGGCGCGTAACATGGAAATCTAGCACCCCCGGCTTGCTCAGCCCAGCCTGTTTTCTGCCTTTCCTCACTACAGAGCTGCCTTCAAACGCTCAAGGCTTTGGCGAGCTGCAGCCGCCCGAGCCTCAAGACGCAAAACACCAGTCGCCGGCTGCCTCTCCAGAAACTCCTTCGAGCCGTCCCCACGCCCAGTGTTGGAACGCGGTCTACTTGGGTGGGCCGCCAGCTCCAGGAGGAGGGCCCATAGGAATACCCAACAGCATCTTCCCACAGTTCAGCCTCAGAAAGTCGGCTGATGGATGCAAGGACAGCGTCTTGGCATCCCTGAAGTAGCGTTCCAGTGGAAGGCCCTTGGTACATCCATACCCCCCATGCAGCGTGATGGCTTTGCCAGCGATATCTATGGCTATCTCTGAGCCGAACACCGCCGCCAGGAGTAGCAGGGGGTCTGGCCCCTCTCTTGCTTCGGGAAAGGCGCCACGATAGGCTATTAGCCTCGCTGCCTCTACGGCGACCACCATATCGCTGATGATGGACTGAACGCCATCGAGGTTGGCGAGGGTCATCGGCTCAACCACAGTTCTCCCCCTGGTGTACCCGATGGAGGCCTCCAGGGCGGCTTGCGCAATCCCTGTGGCGATGGCGCAGTGCCCGGGGCAGGCCAGAGTACCATAGGCCCCAGCGATCTTCATGCCGTCGCTTTCTTGCCCCAGCAGATTATATTTGGGCACACGGCAATCCTCGAAGAGCAGCTCCCCCCCTTGGGATCGCCGCGGAGGCCGAACTTTTCCTCCAGCGTGCCGAAGGAGAAACCAGGGGTGTCCTTCTCAAAGATCAGCGCCGACATGCCCATTGGCCCTTTGGTCACATCAGTTCTGACTATGACTACGCAAATGTCTGCCTGGCCAGTGTTGCTGACGAAGCATTTGGAGCCATTCACCACGTACTGATCGCTGTCGGCTACTGCTTGCGTACGTAAGGTCATGGGCCAGTTGGCGCCACCGCCGGGTTCGGTGGTAGCGATCGTACCCAGTTTCTCCCCTTTGGCTAGGGCAGGCAGGTACTTCTTCTGCTGCTCGTCGCTGCCGAAGGCCAGAATGAGGAAGCCTGTAACGACGCTCGTGACGAAGGTCAAAGCGACTGAGGCAGAGGCGGCTGCTATCTCCTCGACGGTCACCAGGAAGTCGAGCCTGTCCCCTCCCGCGCCCCCGAAGGGTGGTGGGGTGAGTATGCCGAACAACCCGCCCGCAGCCATCTTCTGGATGACGTCCTTGGGAAAGCGCCCCGTCTCGTCAATCTCAGCCGCCATAGGGGCGATCTCCTTTGCTGCCAGCTCCCTGGCCATGTTCCTCGTCATCTCCTGTTTTTCTGTCAAGCGTAAGTCCATTTTCTCCTCCCTTGCCTGGCGGGAACATAGTTGTCCCGGGCTGTCCTATAATTCTTTGCCCATACGGTATGCTGCCTCCAGGTATCCTTTCAGCGCTTCAGCATGGAATTCCACCCTCTTTTCCGCGGTCCCTCTGCGCCAATTCCATCATCTGAATTTACTGGGCATAGCTAAAGGCCGCCCCCAGATGTGCGCGGTCTTGGCCAATCATCATCTCCCGAAATCCCTTCGATTCCAGGGAGACACCGGCTCTTGGCCACAGGTCCTTTACTTCTTTGCCAGTATGTCCTTGATCATGTCAAGGACTTGCTTACTGAACGGGCCTCCCTGCTGATAATGGACGTCGCAGGGGAATTTGTCGCATCTCAAGCAGTGGTCCACATTATTCTTAATAGCGCACTCCAGTATGAGGCAGGGGAACCCTGCTGCTCTAGCCCTCTCCAGCTTCTCCGGAGCTTTTGGATCAGTGCCCGCCACACAACCGTCACCAACGGGACAGAACCCTCTTTCTCGAAGTCCGCACACTTCACAAGCTATACCACAGGCGCTTGGCATTTCATCACCTCCGTTTATCATAAATCTGACATCTTAGTAGCTTCCCACCAACCTCGGCTAACTTGTTCATATCTGCAATGCCGCGTCCATGCCGCCAATTCTGCAGTATGTACGAGTTAACTGGTCCGTGTTTCCTTTGGACTTGGTCACGTTTTTGCTTTTCCCGTGTGCTTGAGTAGCCAGTACTCTATGCTGTCTGCCAAAGCCAGCCAGCTGGCTTCGATAAGATTAGTCGAGCTTCCTACTGTCCGCCAATGTTCCTGGCCATCGCTGGACTCAATGAGCACTCGCACCTGGGAAGCGGTGCCAGCAGTCTCCTCGAGGATGCGGACTTTGTAATCGGTAAGAGTTACAGCAGTCAAATCGGGGTAAAACTGAGTCAAAGCTTTGCGTAGAGCCTGGTCAAGAGCGTTAACCGGGCCATCGCCTTCCGCAGCGGTATGTACTATCCTGTCGTCTACCTTCACTTTGACCATGGCTTCCGATAATGGCTCTTCTTGATTCCCGCTGCTTGGGGCGCGGCGGCGTCTCTCCACCAGTACCATGAAATCGACTAGCTCAAATGGCGGCTGATAGTCAGCCTGAGCGCGGCGTAGCAGTAGGTCAAATGATGCTTCAGCGCTATCATACCGGAAGCCCTGATTTTCCAGCGTCTTTATCTGGTCTAGAACCTTTGCGATTTCTCTGCCTTTTGGAATAGGTAAGCGCCGCTCTCTGGCTTTGTAGATTATGTTTGACTTTCCCGATAGCTCAGAAACGGTAACATGGGGGCGATTGCCCACCAGCTCGGGGGCGACATGTTGGTAGCTGTCTTCCCACTTGGCCAGGCCAGAGACGTGGAGCCCAGCTTTATGGGTGAAGGCATTAGCCCCTACATAGGGAAGCCAGCTATAGGGAGGCAGATTAGCTATCTCAAATACATAACGGGAAATATCGCTGAGTTTGCTTAGTTGTTCTTTGGTAACACAATCAACGCCCATTTTCAGTTTCAGGGTGGGAATGACGGAACAGAGGTTGGCATTGCCGCAGCGCTCGCCGTAGCCATTGATGGTTCCTTGGATTTGACCAACGCCTGCCCGAACAGCCGCCAAGGAGTTGGCCACGGCAAGCTCAGCATCGTTGTGGGCATGAATGCCCAGGGGAACGGAAGTCACCTTGCGAACAGCTTTGATGCCTTCTGCTATCTGCTGAGGTAGACTGCCGCCATTAGTATCGCAGGGGACTACACATTCGGCGCCAGCTTTGGCTGCACGCTTTATCACCTCAAGGCTATATTCAGGGTTTGCTCGATAGCCATCAAAAAAGTGCTCCGCATCGAAGAAGACTCTCAGTCCTTTTGACTTAAGGTAACCTATGGAATCTGTGATCATGTCGAGGTTATCCTCTAACGTGGTCTCTAGGACCTGGGTTACCTGCCTGTCCCAGCTCTTGCCCACAATGGTCACTACCTTCGTCTTGCTCTCCAACAGGGCTTGAAGGTTGGCGTCTTCTTCTGGCGTAGAACCAGACCGCCTGGTGCTGCCAAAAGCTACTATCATGGAATGCGCCAGGCTCAGGCCGGGTGCTTTGGCAAAAAACTCAATATCCTTCGGGTTAGAGCCCGGCCAACCACCTTCGATGAAATGAATGCCCAGCTCGTCTAGTTTCTGAGCTATCTTTAGTTTGTCCTCCACCGAAAAGGAAATTCCCTCCTGCTGAGCGCCATCTCTCAGAGTTGTGTCATAAAGCTGCACTTTCAACATCGAAAGCTCCTTTAGGCTCCTATTCTTTGGACAATCATTTCCCCCATCTCCTTCGTTCCCACCCTCGTTTTGCCTTCCGACATTATGTCGTAAGTCCTATAGCCTTCTTCTAGCGTGGCAAGGAAGGCGTTCTCTATGGCCTGGGCTTCGGCCTCTAGCTGAAAGGAGTAGCGAAACATCATGGCTGCGCTCAAGATGCTGGCGATGGGATTGGCCAAGTTCTGCCCCGCCCGGCTTGGAGCGCTACCGTGGATTGGCTCATACATGCCAAGGACCTTGCCTTTGGGAAGCCCGGCCAGACTAGCCGAGGGCAGCATGCCCATGGAGCCAGCGAGCATTGAGGCTTCATCGGTGAGGATATCTCCGAACATATTCTCGGTGACCAGGACATCGAATTCGGCGGGGCGCTGAATAAGCCGCATGGCGCAAGCATCAACCAGCATATGCTGTAGCTCAACATCGGGATACTCAGGGGAAATCTCTGTAGCAATCTGTCGCCACAAGCGAGATGACTGGAGGACGTTGGCTTTGTCCACCGAAGTCAGTTTCTTGCGGCGAGCACAAGCCAACTCAAAACCGACTCGCAATATGCGCTCGATCTCCGCCTCGGAATAGGCCAGAGTATCAACAGCCTGCCTTCCCTCTGGGGTCTGCCACTGCTTTTTGGGCTGACCAAAATAGAGTCCTCCAGTAAGCTCTCTCACTACCAGCAAATCAACCCCATCAATGATTTCCGGCTTGAGTGATGTAGAATTGGCCAGCATAGGTATAACTTTCACCGGACGCAAATTGGCAAACAGGCCTAGTCCTTTTCTCACGGCCAAAAGCCCGTCCTCTGGACGGACTGGGGCTCGAGGGTCATCCCATTTCGGTCCGCCGACGGCGCCGAGCAATACCGCATCACACTGTTTGCACATATCCAGTGTTTCCTGGCTAAGAGCTGTCCCTGAGGCATCTATGGCGCAGCCGCCCAGCAAGCCTTCATATAGGTGAAATCTATGCCCAAACCTTTCTTCTACAGCTTGCAGGACTTTCACTGCCTCAGCTATGACTTCAGGGCCAATACCATCACCGGGTAAGACTGCGATATCAAATTCCATATATCTACACCTCAATTCCGGCCGCGTCTCCTTTTGCGGCACAGGTCAACAACCTCCGGCGACATCTTCCCCGTGGCTTCGCTTGAGCTTAAGCTCACCTTTCGGCCAACCTTTTCTTAGTATATTCGATTAGCCCACCGGAGGCTATGATTCCCGTCATAAATTCAGGATATGCCTCGGCAACGTACTTCTTGCGCTTGGAAAGATTGTCAATCTCACCGCTGGACAGGTCAACCTCCAGAATATCACCCGCTTCAGTTTCATTCGCCGCTTTGGCGCATTCCAGAAGAGGCAGGCCGATGTTAATGGCATTGCGAAAGAAGATGCGGGCAAAACTCTGGGCTATAACACAGGAGATGCCTGAGGCCTTTATTGCCAGGGGGGCATGCTCTCGAGAGGAACCACAGCCGAAATTGGTCGCCGCGACCATGATGTGTCCGGGCTCGACCCTGGTGAGGAACTCGGCATCTATGTCCTCCATACAGTGCTTGGCTAGCTCGCTGGGCTCGGAAATGTTGAGGTAGCGTGCCGGGAAGATAACGTCCGTATTAACATCGGCGCCGAATTTGTGGACTCTGCCTTTGAGCTTCAATTAGGACCTCCTTATTCTGGCTGGCTGAAGTGAGCGTTACCGCCCACATCATACGATATGGCGGTCAATGGCCTTGCATGGTAATCTGTCACCTCGATCGGCCAATCTAGGTCCAAGTCGTTCACCCTTGCCTCTGTCTTCTCATTGTCTGGATTCACCCATGCATTTTCACTGTCATTGCCAGACACGAAGCGCCGAGGCAACCCGGGACACCGGATGGACGGTGTTTGAGATTGCCACGCTTGGCTCGCAATGATGGCCGGCGGTGTCATTGCGAGGGGCAAAGCCCCGAAGCAATCTTGGTTGGGCAGGGGGTGCTTACGTCTCGCCGCAAAGGGATTGCCACGCTTGGCTCGCAATGACAAGTAAGAGTCTGTGCTCACGGCCTTAGGGATCACTGCCCCTCTTGTTCCGATGTGAAGGTCAGATGGCAATGGGGGCACACCTTGGCTCCTTTCCAAACGAATTCACCACATTGTGGGCATCTCTTTTTGTCCGCTACGGTCAGGGCATCCCGTAGCGCATTGACCTTGTGTTTTACGCCCGTAGGATCCCTGACTCCTTCAAATGTGACCTCTATGCCACCGGTAGCAGCCGAAGCAAAGAGTACGTTCCCGAGACCAAAGATCCGCTGCCCTACGCTTTGTCTTACTTCTACCTGGCGAATGTCACTTATCCTGATTTCCTTCTCAGTCCGACCACCAATGCCTGCTCTTGAACTCACGGCGTCAGAGGTGATGGTGAACTTGTGTGACAGTCTTCTTGAAAGGGCATGAATAAGAACAATGAATGCGATGAGTACTAGAACATAACCTACCACTGTTAGGACCTCACGCTCGTTGAGGAAACACACTATGGCGCCAGCTACGAAAACAACAAGCAGAAAGAAATGCCCGGAATAGTTGAGCCACGAGGGGTGCAAAACGGTGACTTTGGTATCCCCTTTACTATTGGTCGCTGTCATTTTGCCTCCGGTTCACGGTTAGCCCCATAATCGTCCGGCTTCACCCAGTCGTCTTTGCCTATGACGTCGAGCAAGGGTGGGCTTGCCCGAAGCCGAGCGAAACGGCTGACGTCTCTTTGTCCTACCCTCACGTATTCCCTGCTTATATCATAGACCACATCGTGCCGTTTTGTCTTCATTCGGGCCGCGGCTGATCGTCGACTTTTTGCAAGGCGGTTCGCAACTCCATATACCAGGTCCGATGCACGAAGCACGATAGGTGAGCAGATTACCCACCAAGTTTCAGTTTTCTGGCCAGGGGACCCGCGGTAGTCGCCTGGGCCAGCAAGGTGAAGAGGATGACTATGAACGTCGTGTGCAGAACGAAACTGGCGTATTCTACATGCTCCGCCAGCAAAAGACCGGCCAGTGCGGCTGCCATCACCGCGGTTTCCCGTGTCCAGGCAACAAATGCAGTCTCGCGCCATGACCAGTGTGGCTTCTTAGGAATCTTGAGGCAGGCCACAACCACCAAAGGTCTGACGGCAAAAACCAGGACAAGGGCTATTATGGCAGCGCCCCAGAAATCCTGGACTAGCCCGCCAACATCAATTTGCGATCCCAGGAGTATGAATATGAACATTTTCACCACCTGGAAGATGTAGCGGGATAGCATATCCGTTTGGACCAGATACTTGTGCCGCATACTCAGCCGGAAGTGTCTCATGTTTCCTACCACTATCCCGGCTACGAAGACGGCAAGGTAACCGCTCCCGCTGATTTTGTCGGCAAAATAGAATCCGGCCAGAACGGCAATGATTATCGTCAGCGGGGTGAACTCTCCCAGCAAGCGCTCCCATCGTTTGTTCATGAGCAGGGCAGCAAGCAGGCCCACAACCAGGCCGAGGACGATGCTGGCGGCTACTTGCAGGCCGAGAAACTTGCCAAGCTCAAGAGGAGCAGAACTCGCCTGGATCGAATGTAAGACGAGAAAGCAGAGTACCGCTCCAAAAGGGTCATTGAAACCGGCCTCGGCTTCAATGAGCGTTCTCAGGCGTGCCGGGACCTTCACCTGCTCAAGAACGGGAATCAGTGTGGAGGGGTCAGTGGGAGAAATAACAGCACCGAGGAGCAGGCCGACGATAATGGGCCCGAGTCCCACTAGGGCAAATGTCCCCCCGATCATACCAGCAGTCAGTAGGACTCCGACTGTAGCAAGGAGGGCAATGCTGAGTCCTGTCTCTTTCAGGTTTCTTACGTCAAGAGAAAGGCCGCCATAGAAAAGGATGAATGCCGTGCCAAAGGTGATAGTAAGTTCGTATGCCGTAGATTCTGGCGGAAGGACAATCCATCCTAGACCGCTCTGCCCGAGAAGTATCCCGCACAGAAG
>CAZHQV010000011.1:0-28102 GCA_964534285.1 uncultured Dehalococcoidales bacterium | reverse complement strand
GAAATCACTGTCAGACATGCTCAAGGGAAAACAAGGACGCTTTCGGCAGAACCTTCTGGGCAAGCGAGTAGATTACAGTGGTCGGGCAGTCATCGTTGTTGGTCCAGAGCTCAAGCTTCACCAGTGTGGCCTGCCTCGACAGGTGGCTTTAGAGTTGTTTAAACCCTTCGTGGTACACAAGCTGATACAGCAAGGCCATGCCACCAACATAAAAAGCGCTCGCAGACAAATAGAGAGGCCTAGACAGGAGGTTTGGGATCTGCTTAATGAAGCGGTTGGGGAGTGCCCCGTTCTGCTTAATCGTGCCCCAACATTGCATCGCTTGAGCATTCAGGCCTTTGACCCTGTAATCATCGACGGCGATGCCTTCCAAATTCACCCCTTAGTTTGCGCTCCGTTCAATGCCGATTTCGATGGCGATCAGATGGCAGTTCATGTGCCGTTATCCAAAGCGGCAGTGAAGGAGGCGAAGGAACACATGCTAAGCATTCACAACATGTTACTGCCAAGCTCTGGCGACCCGATAGTGGCGCCTAGCCTGGACATGGTTCTCGGTTGCTACTATCTTACTAGTCCCCAACCCGGTGCCCAAGGGGAGGGAAAGATATTCAGTAACTTCGAGGAGGCCAAGCTCGCTTATGGACTCAGCATCATCGACCTCAGAGCCGAGATTATTGTACGACACGAAGATGGGCAAGGGGCGAGGATGAAGACTACCGCAGGTCGAATTCTATTTAACGATGCTTTGCCAGCCCAATTCCGCTTCTTCAATGACGTGGCGGATAAGAGTACCTTAAGACGGTTGGTGTCCGATTGCCTAGGTGCACTAGGCAACGTGGCCACGGCTGCGTTTCTCGATGATCTCAAGCAATTGGGCTTTGACTATGCTACGAAGTCTGGAACTTCCATTGCTATACAAGATGTTGAAGTCCCTCAGAACAAGCCACAAATCCTGAAAGAAGCTGAAGAGCAAGTTGCAGCTATCCAGGAGCAGTTCAGCCATGGCTTGATCACTGATGATGAGAGGTATACCGGCGAGATTCAAATATGGACAGAGACCACGGACAAGGTTGCTCAGGCCATTTCCGAATCACTTCATCGCTACGGCAGCATTTATATGATGAGCACTTCAGGGGCGAAAGGGAACCTTTCACAGATTACACAGATGGCGGGAATGCGTGGACTAATGACCGATCCATCTGGGAGGATAATTGATTTTCCTATCAACTCGAGCTTTCGCGAGGGGTTAACTCCAATGGAATACTTCATTTCCACTCATGGGGCTCGTAAGGGGTTGGCTGATACCGCCCTAAGAACCTCAAGTAGTGGCTACCTTACTAGGCGCCTTGTTGATGTAGCTCAAGATGTGACCGTGACTGAGGAGGGTTGCGGAACCACTGAGGGGATTTGGGTCTCAGGAGGAGCAGAGGGAACCTCTCTGCCCTCGCTTTACGAGAGAATTGTTGGCCGTTTGGCCGCAGCCGAAGTCAAGGATGTACGCACAGGCGAGGTTATTGTCTACCGTAATGAAGAAATTGACGAAGAAAAAGCTTCGCAGATTGTCGAAGCGGGCGTCACACAAGTCTATGTGAGGTCGCCTCTTACCTGCCATTCACGGTTTGGCGTTTGTCAGTATTGCTATGGGCGGGACTTGGCTTCAAGAAAACTGGCTAACATGAGGACCGCGGTAGGTATTATTGCTGCCGAGAGCATTGGTGAGCCAGGCACCCAGCTTACTTTGCGCACTTTCCATACAGGAGGCATAGTCAGCACAGATATTACGAGTGGCTTACCTCGCGTAGAGGAGCTTTTTGAGGCAAGAACTCCCAAAGCCAGTGCAATTGTCTCCGAAATCAGCGGCACCGCGGAGGTGTTTGACGGCGACAAAGGGCACACAATCAGGATTACTAGTTCTGAACCTTACGTTGACGAGTATTCCTTACCGCCAACAATGGAATTGGCTGTCGCTAATGGAGAATTTGTTGATATTGGCACCGTCCTAGCTCACCCAAAGGACTACACCGCAGACGAGACCCAAGACAGACTGCCAATGACAACTGAACAACAAGCCATAATATCTCGGGTTTCAGGCCAAGTCATTACTGAGGACAATCGTCTTTACATCCAGTATGAAGCAGAAGACGAGAAGGAGTACACAATTCCACACGGTACCCGCTTGACTGTTAAGCCGGGAGACAAGGTGAACGCTGGTGACCAGCTCACCGAAGGTGTCATCGACCCACACGATATTCTACACATCACAGGGAAAGGAGCGGTACAGCGGTATTTGATTGACGAGGTGCAAAAAGTCTACCGTTCTCAAGGTGTCAATATCAACGACAAGCATATTGAGGTTATTGTGCGCCAGATGTTGAGCCGCGTACAAATCCTCTCCTCGGGCGATACGGAGCTTTTGCCAGGCGACCTAGTCAACCGTTTTGACTACGAGAACGTCAACGCCAGGGTGATGGCTGAGGGTGGAGAACCAGCTACGGCACAAGGTGTTCTATTGGGAATAACAAGGGCTTCCTTGAATAGCCAGAGCTGGCTAGCTTCAGCTTCTTTCCAGGAAACCGCCCATGTCCTTGTTGACACAGCAATCAAAGGTAGTACTGATAGGCTTCGTGGCCTCAAAGAGAATGTCATCCTTGGTAAGCTCATCCCAGCGCAAGTCCTAAGAAGAGAGACTGAGGAAGAAAGCCTGCAATCAGAACTAAGCGTTCCTTAGCCATGGCTGCAAGGAAACAAAATGGTGGAATGCCGATCACGTCAGGCATGTCTATCAGCGAGGACGGCCCGCTCGACCATAGCCTGCGCCCCAGATCTCTCAAGCAGTTCATAGGCCAAGGCAAAGTCAAAGACAACCTCAGAATAGCTATTGCTGCCGCCGAGGAACGGGGAGAGCCTTTGGATCACACGCTACTTTATGGGCCTCCTGGCTTGGGCAAGACTACTCTCGCTTACATTATTGCTGCTGAGATGGGGGTCAACATCAAGGTCAGTTCAGGACCAGCAATTGAGCGCCCTGGAGACTTAGCAGCTATACTTACCAGCCTCCGCGAAGGTGATATCCTCTTTGTTGACGAGATCCACCGACTTGGCCATACAGTCGAGGAGAAGCTCTATCCTGCGATGGAGGATTTCGTTTTTGATATCTTCCTGGGGAAGGGAGCGGGGGCTAGAAGCCTTAGATTGAATCTGCCCCCTTTCACTCTGATTGGAGCCACGACGCGCTTTGCTCTTCTGAGTCCTCCACTTCGGGACAGATTTGGAGCAGTATACCACCTTGATTTCTATGATGCGACAGCGATCGAGACAATCCTGAAACGATCCGCAGCCATTATCAAAGTCCGAGTGGAAGGGGACAGCCTTTTTCAGATCGCCAAGCGTGCTCGAGGCACCCCAAGGGTGGCGAACCGTCTCATTAAGCGAATCCGGGATTATGCCCAAGTTATGGCAAACGGAGTCATTACTGAGTCCACAGCTCTAGAAGCCCTCTCCAAGCTCGAGGTGGATCCTATAGGCTTAGATAGTGTGGATCACAACTTGTTGCAAGCCATAATTGATAGATTTGATGGGGGGCCTGTAGGTTTAGATACGATCGCTGCTTGTATCAATGAAGACGCTGATACCGTTACAAGTGTTTATGAACCCTATCTCCTGCAACTAGGCTTCCTGGAGCGCACACCTCGTGGCAGGGTGGTTACTAAGCTTGCCTATGAGCATCTAGGTGTACCTTATGATAAGCACTATCAGGCTCATCTAAGCTTATGGACCCAGAAGTAGCGAATGTATGTGGAGGCCACCCAAATCACTGCAACTTATACTGTAACCACGCCGGGCCAACCACTGCGCAAAGCGACAGAATTAGTATCAACCACCCGTACAGACTGATGTCTCCTCCAGTTGCCAAAGTCACGGAAGCTAGAACCACAACTGGTGGAGTCAACAGGACAGCCGTCTTGGACCATCGTTGCCTCAAGCGAACACAGCTGAGAGTTGCCACAGCTAGAGCAAGGAAGCTAGACGATACCCACGGAAGATCCTCCTGCAATTGCCCCAGTCGTATTCCATTTGCGAAGAACTCCCCTCCCGCACCCAGCGATAATAACCAACTGAGCACGACAGGAACAGGAGCAAACATTAGCGACACATAGAGCCAGTCACGGCTTGCCGTTTGCTTCACAATATGAGTAAGGATAAATGAGGCGAGTGGGATATATACGACTGCTGCTAGCCAAGTCCAACCTTGAAGTAGGTATACTAGCAAAATGCCACCAATGATTACTGGTAGAAGATAATACCCCAACCAAGGAAAAAACCAGACCGGCTTTTCGTGGCACCACCCGTAGACAACTACGCAGGCGGTTGCTATCAATATGACCGAGACCAAAGGGATGCTTTGCCAGTAGTACGAGGCGAGAAGCGCTGCCACTAACAGGTGAGGCAAGGCAGCGAAAAACGCCTCTTGCCAGCTTCCCTGACTGTATACGTGGTACATTTCCTGGGCAACAGACTGACAGGAGCCGAAAGAATCCGTGGCGACTCTGAATGCCTCCTCTTCGCTGAGTCCACTTTCCCTTAGCTCCTGACTTCTATCTTCAAGGTGAGCACGCAGTTCCCGAGATACACTTGCCCTTATCTTGGAATCAACGTTAAGGCAATGTTCAAAGTCGTCTAGATAGTTGCTTAGCCTATCCGCCATTACAGTGCTAGGTCATCTCTGGCTGCATAATCGATTTGACCGCGGCGGAGAAATCCCGCCACACAGCTAATCTTTTGGCCAATGCTTGCTGTCCGCTCCTAGTTATATAGTAGTATCGCCTCTCCTGCCCATTGGGCAGCCTCTGCCACCTTCCCTTGATGAGTTTGCTTCGCTCCAACCTATGGAGGGCAGGATAGAGAGTTCCTTCCTTGAATTGGAAATATCCGTTACTCCGCTTCTCCAGCTCTTTTATAATCTGGTAACCGTATGTAGGCCCACAATTAATCAGGTAAAGCAGCAAAGGGTCGGTGGTTCCTTTAAGCAGTTCACGACTGTAATTCATTTGCGTTACCCTCACTGAGGTTCGCAATCTCCGGTTACCGTAGCATAGCCCATATCAACTGTCAACAATGGGTTCCCAGTTGCTTCACATCAGATTGCCAAGACAACAAGAGAGGGTTAGAATATTACGTGCCTAGCTCGAATTGGGATGCGAGACAGGATGAACGGCTATCACCTTGCTCTGGGCATGCCTGAAATAGCAAGACAGCAACAGCCCAAGCATGCCTCCAGAAGGCTTGTGTGAAATCGCAATTCACTTCATCTCCCCCAAAGGAAAATAGGCTGCCTTTGCTACTGGGGCTCACACAGAAGGTGGTGAATTCTGTTATTGGTAAGGCGCCAAGGGTGCGAAGCCTTTGCTACGACAGTAGACAAAGGCATTCATACCATGAAATTGCGCTTGCCGAAGAGGACGCTGCTAGCAGCATCGGGAAGAAGTTGAAGTACAATTGAGGCAAAGCAAGGAAAAAGGTTGTAACCAAAGTGCCTGTAGGGGTCGCATGGAGTACAAAGGCGGGGCCACGGGGCATGGAAACAATAAGGAAATCGCCACGGTGAGCTCTATGCTATCACAAGAATCAAAGGTGATCGATCATGGGTGTCTTTGAAGGTTTTGTCGCTGCAATCAATAAGACGGAAACCATGCAAGCCCTTCTCAACAGCTTACAAGAGGAACCAGCTAAGCTCTTGGGTAGCATCTGCAAGGAGTATGAATCGACTGGCAAACCAGTACCTGACCACCATCTTCACTTGAGTGGGTACTTTGGTGAAGCAATACTGAGAGCACTCGTGTCAGCAGACTTAATTGCTAGGAACCCAGGAGATAGATTTGCCCTTTACAGTTACAAACCGACAGAAGCAGGAATCAACTACTATAGAGGGTTGCTTGCCGAGAAGAGGCTGTAAATGGCCCGTCCTCAGTTGTATAGATTGATCGATAGCCACGCTCATCTGGATGAATTAGACAATCTCGATTTGATGCTTGATGAAGCAAAGGAAAACGGCGTCGTTGCCATAGTGGCTGTCGGTTCAAACCTGGAGTCAAACGGGAGAATACTCGAGATTTCGCAAGAGTATGACGCTTTCGTCTATCCCGCCTTAGGGTTGCATCCCTGGCAGCTAGCCAACCTTGAATCTCCTCAGATTAACGACAACATGCGGTTTATCGAGCAGAATATCGCTGCAGCATATGCCATTGGCGAAATAGGTTTAGACTATGACAAGAGAGTTGTGAAAGCCGTACCAAAGGAAATGCAACAAGACGTTTTGAGGAGTCTTCTAGATTTAGCTAAGAGATATGCCAAACCAGCAGTAATCCATAGCAGATATGCTTGGAAGGACGCGCTAGAGCTAGTTGAGGACAGTGGGGTAGACAAAGCCGTCTTCCACTGGTTTACCGGTTTCTCCAGCGTACTTAGGGATATAGTCAGCGCGGGATATTTCATCTCCGCTACACCGGCCACGGAGTATCACGAAGAGCACAGAAGGGCGGTCAAGGAAACACCACTGAATAGGTTGTTTTTGGAGACAGATTGTCCCGTCGTTTATGGTAGAGAGGTAAGGTACAATTCTAGACCTGTTGATGTCTTAAGGAGCCTGAAAGCTGTTTCCCGACTCAAGGAGCTCGACCCATCTGTGATTGCCGAGCAAACGGCGAAGAATGCTGCCAGTTTCTTCGCTCTGGATATAGCACTCTAACGGGTTAACCTAACAAATACAACCCACGTTACCAAGAAACCCTTCCGAAAATCTGTGGTCCAACGGAATACAGATGCCGGGTAGATTTCGCTGCTGAAGGTCATACTCGTTGCCCAGCTATTTCGTCCTACCGGGGAGGCGAAAAAGCTAGACAAGCCAAGATAAGGTTCAGAAAGATGACGTTCCCAAACCGCATGACCCAGTTCATTCTCAATGTTGAACGCGTTGAATCCGGTAGCGAAAGACTCCGGCGGGAGCATTGATTTCGGCCGCGTCGCCTTGCCTTCTACCTAGTAGAGCTTTGCCTATAGGTGAAGCAACAGAGATTTTGCCCTTGAGCGGGGCTGCCTCTCTAGGGTCGACCAGAACATAATTGAACTCTTTACCAGACCCTAGATCTTGAATCACGACCGCGCTGCCAAGCCTTATACTAGAGGTACTCCGACCCTCCTCCACAAGTCTCGCCGATTTCAAAGCTGATTGCAGTTCCTGGATCCTTCCCTCCAAGTGCCCTTGATGCTCTCGAGCAGCTTGCAATGGAGCATTTTCCCGAAAATCCTTATCAGCGGCCGCTTTCTGAACCTCGTCAATTACTTCAGCACGCTCCCTTGCAAGTGAAGCCAGCTCTGCTTCCAGCTTGGCGCGCCCCTCAGCAGTCAACACAACAGGAGTCTGAGAAGCTAGTCCAGATGCCAACGAGCTCTTGGATGGCCCTTTTTTTGGCCGAAGGTGGACACCAAGGTTGGCTTTGGTCAATCTCCTTTTCCAGGCATAGTTGAGGAAAGCTCTGACTGGCTGGAGCTTCCTTGCTGTTTCCGCGCCCGAAGAAGTAATCTGCTCAGCGTAGCTCGCTACGTTAGGAGCACTGAGGTCACTGACGAACCGGTTCCACCCATACCAATGGGCGAAATTGAACACTTCTTGTTGCGCCCTATCCCCAGCTTCAGCTGACAACCCGGCCAAGAAACTCACAGCTAATTCGCCGAGGGTAGGACGATAATCCGCGGCAGGAGACTCATCCTGGGCTTTCACTATATTACTGATATGATAGAATGAAAGCCGAGCGGGGGTCAACCATAGGGCACAGCATAGCCAATAAGCCTGTAAGCCAATTTAGCCAGCGTGAAAGCGCAAGACATCGGCCCCTCTTTAGGGCAGAATTCCACCAAGTCAAAACCAACTACATGTTTGCCATAGGCTATCGACTTCACTATATCCAACACTTGTTGCCACTGCATACCACCAGGCTCAGGAGTCCCTACTGCCGGCATGATTGAAGGGTCGAAAACATCCGCGTCTATCGTCACATAGACATCCTCGGAGAGCGAACTTGCTATATGTCGTACAAGGTCTTCATCCTCAGCCACGGTTGACATGTAAAAGGGTGTCATTCCGTTCATATCGAGGAATTGCTTTTCCTCCCAGCAGAGGCTGCGTATCCCGACCTGTACAATAGGGCAAAGCTCAGATACGCGGCGCATAACACATGCCTGCCCGTATCTGGTTGCCAAGTATTCATCACGAAGGTCAGCGTGGGCATCAAATTGCAGCACAGAGAGCTGAGGAAAGGTCTCTTTGAAAGCCCGCACAGCGGCTAAGGTGAGGGAATGCTCCCCGCCTAACATGACTACGAATTTCCTCTTCTGCACCAGTTCCCTGGTTATTTGGTATACTCTCTGAATCATACCCTCGGCACCGCTCATCAGCACTTCGACCTCAGGCAAAGTATGAATGCCAACTCTATAGGTCTCCCGATCCAGTTCTAGATCATACATTTCCAGAAAACGCGAGGCATCAATGATAGCTTGTGGAGCATCACGTGTCCCACTTCGCCATTCTGTGGTGCTTTCATAGGGAACAGGCAGGACTACCACTTTGGCCCTGTCGAAATCAGAATATGGCGGTGAGACAGCGGCAAAAATGCCGCGGGGCAAGAATACGTCTTTCTCCACTAGCCATGCAGAGGGAACTTACGAGCCAGCAGCCACACTAGGCTTTGCTGCCCATTCCCTATCAATGATTTGCGTTCTCGACCGGATCAACTGAAACCTATCTTGGCAGTCCTTGATGGATTTCTCCGCGTCGAAATCCTTACAGGAAAAAACGTCTATGTTGATGTAGGATGGCTCGACAAAGGTATGAACGCTGATATGACTCTCAGCAATGAAGACGAACCCCGATATTCCCCATTCTTCGAGCGTATTCCCAGTGTATTTCAGCACAAAGGGTGCTGAAATTCTAGTCATGCCAATTTCAGAAGGATAGCTTTCCAACCAACCACGCAAGGCCTCCTCATCTTGAAGGATTTCACGACTGTTAGAATAGCCATCTATGATTAGATGCATCAAGCCTCCTCAAGCAGTAGTCTTCGCAATTCAAAAAGAGCGGCATTAACTGCCCTCTCCTTTACTCTCAGTCGCTCTCCTGGGTAACTACGTGTGATGCTGCTCTTGAATCTGTCGGAATCCAAGCCGACAAATATGTTGCCACCCTCTCCAGCAATGCCAATGCCGACATCGGCCCCCAGCTTGCATCTCGCCACCCCTGCCATGGCCTCAGCCAATGGGCTTCCTGTGAGCCAGGAATCGAGGCCAAAAGCGAGCTTAGCCTCCTCACTACAGGCCACTAACCCTCCCCTGAAATAGCTGAGGCCTTCCGCAGCGCTTGCGATTGTGTCGCTTAGCAGTCCGTTAGTGCAGGATTCCATCACAGCTAGACTCAGTTCCTTAGCTTTAAGCAGAGCTCCAACAGTAGAACCCAAGGTGTCGCCATCCACGCCCCATATGTGGTCACCCAATACTCTCCTAATGTCGCCTTCCCTTTGGGCAATCATTTGCTGTGCTTCTGCCCTCTCACTTGCCTTGGCTGCAATGCGCAAATAGACTCCGTCAGACCTGACATAGGTAGCTAGCGTTGGGTTGGGCAACTGTAGAAAGGGGGCTACTAGTTCGTCCACTTGGGCTTCAGGCAGTCCAAAGATCTTGATAGTCCGAGAAAGAATAAGCGCTCCAGTTCCCTTTTCCATCAACGCGGGCAAGACGCTATTAGTCCACATAAACTGCAACTCGTCGGGTGGCCCAGGCATAGCCACAACAATGTGACCATCCTTCTCGATCCACCAGCCAGGCGCAGTGCCTTGAGGATTGCGAATAACGTGCACCGAATCAGTAACCATTGCCTGTCTCACATTGCTTGCCGGTATCTCACGATGATGCTTGGCAAAAAAGCCCTCCAGCTCTCGCCACAGAGTCGGATCAACCTTCAACTCCTCACCAAGAAGTTCAGCAATAGCCTCTCGAGTGATGTCATCCTGGGTGGGACCTAACCCCCCAGTAGTGATGATGAGGTCTGCTCTCTCCCACGCCCTCCTCAAAGCTTCAAGCAACCTTGCTCGGTTATCACCAACCACGGACACGAAATAGAGGTCTATTCCCAATGAAGGCAGTTGGCCTGCTATGAAGGAGGAATCAGTATCGACTATCTCACCCAATAAGATCTCCGTGCCGCTGCAGATTATTTCCGCCTTCATCATACCGGGCAGACTAGAGAAAGAACTCCGCTTCAAACATATGGTGACTACTAACGCAATATGTCGTTATCAAACTCCTCTATCCCCTTAGCAGAATAATACCAGTCCTGTTGAAAGCTTCTTCTTAATATCTCTATACTTTCCTTTTCCAAGTAAATTGTGCCTATATATGAAGGCTCTGGGCTAGATGGGGGCAGAATCTTCCTAGCATCCAGAGCCAATTCATTTCCACATATAGCTCTCCTAGCGGTTGCATAGGCCTCCCCAGGAAGCAAGATTCTTATGTCTACTTGGTCTCCATATCTCCTCTTAAGCTCTTTCATTCTTTCAATGTTTTTCTTGGTTGCCAACATCAACTTCAACTTCATTCCCTTTTCCAATATTCTCTTGTGTAGAGATAGGAGAGGTTCCTCAAAACTTCTATATCCACTGCTAAGCCACAAGAGAGTATCTTCAGTATTTCTCTTGCTCAATTCCAGGAGCAATCCTACTATCCATGTAGCGCTATAAAGGAGTGAAAGCTTCCCCCCTTCCAAAACAACCCCGTATTTGCCAAAGTTATTTCTATACCCTTCAATTAGTTGCTGCATTCCCTTCTCTATGCTCCTAACCCTTTCAAAATCGAGTTTTCTCCCCATTTCCCCCCTTTTCTCCTCCCAAATTACCTCCGGGTCTGCCGGGAGAAATGCCTCACCTCCAAATTCCTTTTCACCTTCATAAGCAGATAGCACTTCAGCTAGTAATCCTTCCTTAATCAGAGCCTCTCTTCCATTCTCCAAGCGTTTGTTTGACATTATCTTGTCCACCGACTCCCTGACTTCCTCTCCCAACTTGGTAAGTGCCATAGGTCTGGAGAGAACATAAGTAATATAGTAAATAGCCGCCTCATAACGATATTTTCCCATCCCCAAACCCACATCGAAGAATAAATCGACATCTCTCAGCAGACTTTTCCTTTTTTCCATTTGTAAAATTGCTATGTTGCAAAATTCTCTTTCATGGTATCATAGTGATAATAACATAGACCAATTCCTAATTATCGCAGATTGAGAAGATAAATGGTAGGAGAATGGAAAGGTGGGATTGCACCGGTACCAGGGGATGCCAGAACCCTAAGAGGTATTGATTTCGCCGCCATATGGGCTGGCGCAAACATTGCCGTTCCCATGTGGCTTTATGGATCCTTCATGGCGGATGCGGGTTTCACCTCTGCCATAATAGCTACTGTCTTAGGTGCAATCATAGGTTCTCTAATACTTGCCTCGGTAGGCAGGATAGGGGCCGATTATGGCATCCCAACCCTCGTTTCTTCGCGACCAAGCTTCGGGATTAGAGGTTCCTACATACCGAGCGTGGTCAATGTTATTCAATTAACCTTCTGGACCGGGATGATGATATGGATAAATACCACGACTGTTCAGATGGCATGTGAACTCGGGAATTTACCCTTCAACTATGTTGGCGTTACTCTCCTGGGTGGGGCATTGTGCATTGGGATCGCCATGGGTGGAGCTATGGCCTGGAAGTGGTTTGCCAGGATAGCAGTCTCAGGATTGGTCGTTCTCGCGGCCATTGCAACATGGGTTGGGCTTCATCAATACAGCCTCTCGGAAATAATCGCTGCCCTCCCCTACAAGGGATTGCCATTCCCGGTGGCACTGGATATGGCCATTGCTATGCCTCTTTCTTGGGTACCTTGTATCTGTGATTATACTAGGTTCGCAAAGTCCACAAAGGGAGCTTTCCGGGGTATTCTTTCAGGACACATCCCCTCCATGATATGGTTCTATGTCGTTGGGATGATACTTATAGCTGTTACCAGTGAATATAGCCCTGTTGCCTCGATGGTCCTAATGGGATTAGGTATACCGGCCCTTTTCATCATATGGCTTTCAACGATAACAACAGCCTTCTTGGACATATACTCAGGGGCTGTATCACTGCTGAACGTCTTTGGGAAGCTGAAGCAATGGGTAGCAATTCTAATTGTAGGAGGAATTGGAATTGGGCTGGCATTCATACCATGGTTACAGGTGGCTGAGACTTTCCTCTTGTTCCTTGGCTCCCTATTTGTGCCGATGTTTGCAATAGTCCTCGTACACTATTTCATTCTAGCAAAAAGGAGGTTCATATTAGAGGATATCTACAAATCGAAGGAAGGAGCCTACTGGTATAGATCCGGCTTTGATATTTGGACGATCGCAATCTGGCTTATTGGCTTCGCTCTCTACCAACTAATCGCTACTCAGCTGGCAATGATTGGTGCATCACTCGTAACCTTTATTGCTACAGCATTGCTCTATTGGGCAGTGGAAAAGAACCTAAGGAGGTGAGCAATGGCGTTAATCGAACAGGCGCAAGCATATGATGAGTGGTTTGGAAGAAACGGCAATATCTTCGAATCTGAAGCATTGGCGATCGAAGAGCTAATACCTTATGATGTTGATCTTGAAGATGCTATTGATATGGGATGTGGCACTGGGTTATTCACAATTAGGCTTGGCATTCCTTTTGGCATAGAACCCTCTGAGCCGATGGCTGAACTGGCGCGAAGAAAGGGTATAGATGTTGTGATTGCCCCTGCCGAAGACACTCCTTTTGGCGATGAACAGTTTTCCTTAGCATTGCTGTGCGGCGTTACTTCATACCTGAGCGATAGAAGGAAAGCGATTCAAGAAGTCTACAGGATTCTAAGACCCAACGGATATCTCATTCTAGCAGATGTTCAGAAAGGAATAGGTTTTGCCGAGCTCTATGAAAGAGCGGTGAAAGAAGGTAAATATCCAGAAGACGAAGCGCCGGAGACTCCTTACCCCATTGAGTTTGCCAAACTGGCTAAGTGGCCTGAGGTTCCGGAGCTTTTTGACTTGCTTCACCAAGTCGGCTTCACAAACCTTGAAACCAGACAAACTCTAACAACTAGACCAAAAGAAGCAAATAAGACTATAGAGCGCCCGAAGCGGGGGCATGAAAGCGGGTCTTGGGTAGTCATTCGAGGGGTCAAGAGATGTCTAAAGAACAAGTAAGGAGGGGAAAATGGGGGCTGAAGCTCTTCTTAAAGATATAAGATCTTGGTTAGCACCTCTAAATGAAAGGATACAGAACCATTCCTATATTATCGATGCGGAAAAGGGCGCCTTATCCTTGGAAAGAATTGAAGCATTCGCGGCCAATCAATACCATATCGTTGATGGGGATGTAAGAAGTCTAGCATTGATGTTGTCTAGGTCTACAAACTCAGGGGAGCTCAGGTTTTTTGAGGAAATGATGAAGGGCGATCTTGAAGGGTTAGCTCGTATATCGAGAATGGCTGAAGCCCTAGGTCTTGGCTTGGAAGAGCTGCAAAACTACAATCCGATACCTGAAGCTCTAGCCTACAGCCATTATCTATCTACGCTGGCCCAATTTGCTTCGCCTGGGGTGCAAGCGATGGCGCTCATAGCCAATCTACCTGTATGGGGGTCAAATTGCGGCAGGCTCTCTAAAACATTGAGGGAAAAATATCAGATTGAAGAGACGTCATTCCTCGACCTATTTTCAGCCTCGGCAGAAGGGATAGAAGCTCCCGCATTAGCAATAGCAGACTGTTATCTTCCGGGGGAGGAAAAATCGATGAGGGCGGCGGCAAGGCTCATTCAGGCTTATGAGCTTATGTTTTGGGACGGAATATATAAAAGATAAAAGGATTTGCTTAGCTAAGCAGGCCACTTCTCCATGCTATAGGCCATACTCCAGTACAGGTATTCATATTTGCTCGCTATGACGAATGCTTCCTTGAGTTTCTCATATTCTACGTCGGCGTTGTCCAAGAGCCCTTTCATCCTGTCAATGAGGTCACGATAAGGTTCCGTGAAATACACGGAGGCCCACTCAGAATAGAGATCGTTCTTGTTCTCCTTGAGCTTATCCCTATGGAAATCGGCTATTTCGGCATAGGTCCAAAAGCATGGCAAGGTAGCGGCTAGGCCTTCCCAAAATGTTTTCAATGAACTCGTTGCTAGAAGGAAGCTGGCGTAGGATATACTCGTCGGGGTGGGCTCAATCCCCATAGCGTCCTCGATAGTGTAGCCTAACCTTTTCAGGAACTCTTCATAACCCTTGAATTCAGTCGTAGCTTCAAGATGCGCCACCTCCACCATTTGTCTCATGGCCTCAACAGAGGGGGCCTTTGACGACAGTATGCTGAGGTTCTTCATGTCAGCGGCAAGGTAGTTGTAGTCCTGAAGCACATAGAACTTGAATTTCTCCAAAGGCAAGGTACCTTCGTAGAGCTCCACAACGAACGGATGATTGAATATCTCCTTCCATATGGAGTCCGCATCTGCTCTCAATCTGTCTGAGATTCTCGCAGTGTTCATAATAACCTTCTCCCTTTTCCCGCGCGTTATCCAAGCTTTACATTATGGTATAGAGGTCCGTATCCTTTTCCTATGTCAGACGGCGCCTCTTTTATCGCCCTGAAGATATAGTCCCTAGCAATCTCAACTGCAGACTTCAGATCCAGACCTTTAGCCAACAAAGCCGTTATTGCGGCCGAGAGTGTACAGCCTGTTCCGTGGGTATTCTTGGTGTCTATTCTCTCAGATTCATAATAGTGATACTCACTCCCATCGAATAGAACATCCGTAGGCTTCGTGGCAGAAAGATGACCTCCCTTGATAAGCACATTCTTTGGCCCCTTTTCATAGATCAGAAGGGCCGCCTTTTCTGCATCTTCAATACTCGTTACACTGATTCCGCTTATTATCTCCGCCTCAAACAGGTTTGGCGTAACAATATAGGCAAGAGGCAAAAGTTCTTCCACAAGCGTAGCTCTCGCTTCCTCTTTCAAAAGGAGACTGCCGCCCTTAGCTACCATCACCGGGTCAAGTACCAGCTTCTCGACGTGGTATTTTCTTATCTTGTCTGCCACCGTTTCTATAATGCTACTATTGGACAGCATGCCCGTTTTGGCAGCGTCCACACCTATGTCTTCCATTACCGCCTCTATTTGCTCTGCAACCATCTCCGGTGGAATATCATGAATGGCTCTAACTCCTACAGTGTTCTGGGCAGTCACCGATGCAATCACTGACACTCCGTAAACATCAAAGGCGGCGAAGGTCTTGAGATCCGCTTGTATGCCTGCTCCCCCTCCTGAATCAGAGCCGGCTATGGTGAGTGCTTTTCCTTCGTAATTCATTATTGCCTTTCCTTTCTGTTTTTCCCCATTTTACTTCATAATCCTCTTTTGTGAAATCGGCCTTGTGGCAATCTTTGAGCAGGGCGGGTCGTGTGCTTATGTTAATGCCGACGAAAGCGGGTAATCCCAATTGGGCAAAGAGCCTCAGCTTTTGACCCAAGGTCGAGTTGTCCTGAGCGCCGAGAGATTGCTTCGCTTCGCTCGCAATGACACTTCCCCGTGTCAATGCCAAGAACAGGCTTTTTGCCGCTGCCGGGCGCTTTGGCACCCAAGCACACCCGAGAGCTTAGCTTTAGTCAGCAAGACCCTATGGTGCATAGTCCTAGGGGTATCCTATTTCTTTCCCCAAGACGGCCAGAGCAGCTACTTGAGGAGGTCCGCCAAATGTCTGTGACAGGCCAAGCCTTACATCCTTTAGCTGGCGCTCAGGCAAATCCGCTTTGCCCTGCAATTGCTTATAGACTTCATAGGTCATCCTTAAACCACTAGCACCCATTGGATGTCCAAAGCACTTCAGCCCTCCGTCGGAATTCACTGGCAGCCCGCCTGTGAGCTCGAAGAACCCAGAATCAATATCTTCTTTCGCTTTGCCTTCAGGGCTGAAGCCGAGAATCTCATACAGAAGCATCTCCGTGCTGGTAAAGCAATCATGAATTACAGCAACGTCAAGTTGCTCACGAGGATTCTGTATCCCGGCTTGCTCATAGGCCTGATGAGCGGAACTGGTGACTGATTCAAAGTGAAGCCAGTCGAACCCGGGTCGATTCTGAGGAAGCAAGGCATCGAACGCTGCGCCTAAACCCTTTATGTAGATAGGGTCATTCCGATAATTCCTGGCATCCTTGGCAGGGACTATGATGGCTGCCGCGCCGCCATCGCTATTGCCGCAGCAATCGAAAAGCCCTAGTGGCCAGGCAATAATCGGTGCGTTAAGGACCTGCTCCAAAGTTATCCTGTTATGGAAATGGGCTTTGGGGCAGAGACTACCATTATGGTGGTTTTTCACTGCTATCTTGCCGATAGTGCGCTTTCCCTCTTCAGGGCTTAATCCGTAGGTATGGAAATACCTGGTGGCAAGCATGCCAAAGGACCCTGGCGCAGTGCGCCGAGCCTCGAGTACCGGGCTCATACCTCGGCCAGTTCCAAGTCCGGGAAAGCCAGTATCTTTGAGCTTCTCCGCACCTACTGCCAAGACCAGATCATACATACCGCAGGCTACAGCGAAGCAAGCATTCCTCAGAGCCTCGTGGCCAGAAATGCACCAGTTCTCCACTCGAGTCATCGGGATTCCATGCAGCTTCAGCGGACCAGCTAAATGGGTGCAACCATCGCCGGCTAACGGCTGAGTGACAGTCCCGTACCAGCAAGCTTCAATATCCTCTGGACCCACCCCAGCATCCTCATAGGCTTCATAAGCGGCCTCTATTACCAAATCATCAATCCCGGCGTCCCACCTCTCTCCAAACTTGGTGCAGCCCATTCCAACTATAGCGACTTTGTCCTTTATGCTTTCCACTAGCATTCCCCCTCATCTCATGGGCCGGCATTTCCAGAAGTAGTTGTACATTCCAGCACCCTCGTACATTCTCCTGAACGTCATTTCTACTGGCATCCCTATACTTACCTCTTTCGGGTCACAATCCGTCATCAGCATATAAGCTCTAACATCTCCTGGCTCAAAGGCAACCTCCGTCTGTGGGACCGTTGGATCATCGCTTCCGCCAGCTAGATTATCCAGGGTGAAAGTAAACACCTTGGCCTTCTTGTCTGAAAGCCTTACTTCTTCATAATTGTCCTTGCTCCGACATCCGTAGCACACCCTCTCTACAGGAAAAGTAATCAGACCACAATTCCTGCATTTGCTAGCATGGAAACGAATAGCCCAGTTACGCTCCCTCCAACTAGTAGTTGCTGCGGGAAAGGTGCGGAAGGGCTCGCTAGGCTGGGACTCCAATAATCCCCTGTACCTGAGGTACCTAGTGTAGCTAGCAAGTGGCGCCTTTGAGTTCACGAAGCCCTTCACCCCCCGCCTCCCATTCTTCATTCTCTCTATTTCGTCCGTCACTCGAAGAAGGAAGGCGTCGCTGCCATTACCATAGCTTGCTAGCAGAAGCCTATCGCCTGGCTTAGCCTCCTCCAAAGCGGCTACGAGCATCAGCAAGGAGTGGGCGCAACCCGAGACGCCAACACCCCCTAGTAACAGGTCTTGGAGCTGCGTCTTGGGGTCGAAGCCCAACCTGCGAGCAAGCCCCTGTTGAGCTCTTACGGTGGGTGCGTAGAGTATAGCTTTGCTAATATCTTTGACCGACACACCCAAATTCCTCAATAATCCTGAAACTGCTTTCTGCATATTCTCAGTATAGCCATGCTCTATGACAAAGCGGTCTTCCCAGGAGTGGACATATGTATCTTTGTCCAACCTCCACACATCATACAGCTCATTGGAAATAGAGTAGCTCCCTTCTACAATCACAGATGGTTCTGTGGCGTCGCCGATTAGCAATGCCGCAGCTGCATCTCCAAAGCTTTGCTCATAATCTGAGCGGGGATAGCCTAGGCGGCAATCAGAGGCAGTCACAAGCAGACTCTCGGCCGAGCCACTTCTAACGGCATCCAACGCCGTCCTTAATGCCGCAGTCCCCGCCCTTAGGCTATTTCCAAAATCAGCGGTAATAATCTCAGATTTCAAATCCGCCGCCGCAGCTACCAAGGTCGAGCATTCCTTCTCCTTGAAGGGTGAAGAGGTGGAGGCAAAATACAGACCATCTACACTTTGGCGGGCCAAGCCCTTGAGACAATCGACCGCGGCCTCGACCGCCATAGTCACGCTGTCCTCGTCATGGTTGGCTACACTCCTTTCCCCTCCTATGGAAGCTCTTGCCCAGGATTCAGCTATGGCATCCCGACTGAGCCTCCAGAGAGGAATATATGCGCCGTAAGAGACAATCCCGGCCATCATAGAACTCTCATTCACCTAGACTCAACATGACCCTGCGCCGTCCCCAAAGAGGCGGGGCAAGAGGGTCTTCATGCGTTGTGACGGAGCAGCCTGCATTCTATAACATTCGCCCGCCATCTTCCAGTTTAACGACTAGTGCTCTCTCTGGTTACTCCACCCTTGGACTCGCTAAGGCGCGTTCGCAGTTTAGCCGGTGTTTGAGAATCTCTCGGGGAGCCACTCAATTTGAATGTCAAGATCAGCTCTTGCCGCGAGCCCGTGGCTCCGCGTGCATTCTGAAGCAGACTCCGCCACTGTATCTCTTCCAGTTGCAGGGATGCACAGAACACCGGCATGAACGCCGAGCTTCCATTTGTCACCGGCTTCGCTATGAGAATAGCGTGGCCCGATGACCTTTGCCATGCCACCGCAAGCGGCACCTCTTTGTGCCATCGAGGGGCACGCACCCTTTCTCGTCATTGCGAGAAGCCGAGCGACGAAGCAATGTCAGTGCCGTGCGTCGTGGGTCTCCATCTGAGATTGCTTCACTTCGCTCGCAATGACAAGCGACCCAAAGGCAGCGTGAATATGTGTTACAATAAACCAGCTTTGGGTCATCCGAAGCACATACGGAACTCTCAGTATGAGGTTGAGTGACGTGGGGCTCCAAGGCATAGGCAAGGTCTTGATTCTGGGTGGGACTTTTCTCGTCTTCTCCGGCCTCCTGCTAATATTCTGGCAGCGGATTCCCTTCTTAGGAAAGCTTCCTGGTGACATATTCATACAAAAGGGAAATCTCCAGTTCTTCTTTCCCATAGTGACTTGCCTTGCAATTAGCGCTTTGCTCACCATCATCGTTAACATAATAGTCAATCTGCTCAAATGAATGATGCGGCTTGAGCAGCCCTGCTTGTGCTGAGAAGCTCCCTTGTCTCCCTAGGTCAACAGACAACCCTTGACCCGGAGGGCTGGGGGCCCCTGATTTTCCGCTAGAGCGAGATAGAAGGGATCGACTAAGCACCGCTTAGCTCAGTCCAATCTCCTGCAAGACAAGGTTCACGACTTTCGGAATCGCTTTCCTTACCTTTTCCGTCATCTCCTCAGTGAACACAGCTACCTCTTCAACCTCTATGGCGAAGATTGCTATTTCCTTGGGCATTTGCTCTCTGGCAAATTCATTGCCGATCTCTATTGCGGTAGCAAGGTTTGTGTCATGCGCCGAGGTAGTAACATGCACGGTGCCAGTGAAGTCCTCAGGTGTGAGCCTGTAGATTTCACCTGGTTCTCCGCTGGCAGTCTTTATTGCATCCACCAACACCACCCTGTCATATCCCAAGACGACATCCAGCAAATTCAGACCGCCTAGCCTGGCATCCTGTATATCAATGTTTGGAGTTTTGCCTCCGAGTGCCTGTAACAGCTCTTGAATAACGTGAAAGCCAACACCATCATCCCCCAAGATCGGATTTCCTACGCCTAATACGAGCGTTCTCAAATCTTCTGCCCAATCTTCTGTAGTACACACAGGGCCAAATACGGGGGCGCTCCTCCGCTTCGAACTGTGCAGTTGCCCTGTTGATCCTGCCCGGAGTCTCACAATTATAGCACCGAAAGGATTTTGATATACATCGCTGGTAGGCAGCCATCTCCCCACCTCAGCCAATGGAAAGCTCCGCGCAACTTGCTTTGGCCAATTACGTCTTTCGAGACGCCCTGCGTCCGTTGACCAACGATCTCCTCAGACTCTCCAGAAAGCTAGCCAGCCACTCCCAAGAAACATTACAATAAGGACATGGATATCTATGAGCAATTGAGGAACGAACTTGCGGAGGCTGTCGAATGGAAAGCTCCGCGCAACTTGCTTTGGCCAATTACGTCTTTCGAGACGCCCTGCGTCCGTTGACCAACGATCTCCTCAGACTCTCCAGAAAGCTAGCCAGCCACTCCCAAGAAACATTACAATAAGGACATGGATATCTATGAGCAATTGAGGAACGAACTTGCGGAGGCTGTCGAAAGGAACAGGGCTGATGCCATACTTCTCTCAGGAGGACTTGACACAAGCGTGTTGGCCTTGCTTGCAAAGCCAAAGATAGCCTTCACAGTAGCTTTGAAAGGTTCTCGAGCGCGCGACATCTACTACTCAGAAAAGGTATCGAGACTTCTAGCAATAGAGCATAAGAAAATGGAGTTCACCTTTAAGGAGGCGCTTGATGCACTGCCCGAGGTTATAGGAATACTGAAGACTTTTGACCTCGCCCTGCCCAACGACCTTTCCATTTACTTTGCCCTCAAGCTAGCTAAGGAAAACAATGTCAGCGCAGTCATGACTGGCGACGGGAGCGATGAGCTTCTCGCAGGCTACTCCTATATGGCAACGCTTTCCCCTGAAGACCTGGAGAGATACATAAGGGCGCTCTCAGGAAACTGGCACTTCTCAGCCAACCATCTTGGCGATGCTCTGGGTATTGAGATAAAGCAACCCTTTCTCGACGAGGATTTCGTCCGCTTCGGTCTAGAGATAAGCCCAGAGCTCAAGGTCAGACAAAGCATCGGGAAATATATCTTGAGAAAGAGTTTTGAGGATCTAATGCCACAGGAAATAATATGGAGAAAAAAGGAGCCCATAGAGTATGGCTCTGGCTCTAACGAACTTCGAGATGTGATAAGCAGCATGGTATCCCAGGAAGAATTCCAGCTGGCTAGGGAAAAGACAGGCATAAGATTCATTAACAAAGAGCATTTCTTCTACTATCGCGTTTATTGTGAAGTTGTGGGAGAAATACCTAAAGCACAGGGAGATGATAAGAGCTGTCCCTGCTGCGGAGCAAGAATCCACAGAGCCCATTGTAGAGTCTGCGGCTTTTCCCCATCCCTGGAGGAATACCTTTCGTCTTTGAGGTGACTGCCAATCCGTTCCCTATTCAGACTACCGTCACTACTTCCCCTTGAACCTGTTCACTCCCACCCAGAAAGGAGACATTTACGAGATACCTTTCTGCCTCGTCGACTGCCTGTCTCATCTCATAAGCAGTCGGCGGCCTCCACTTCTTTGAGGCAATCGGCCAGTAGGCATCTATCCGCAAGGGGATTTCCTTATCAACCGACGCGAGGAATCTCGCTATCCTGCCGATCTCTTCTTCGTTCACATAGCCGGGGATGAGGACAGTCTCTGCGCTCAGCTTAATCCCACGCTGGTAAAACTCTCTAAGATTGTACAGAACCCTTCTATTTGATTTCCCCGTATATTCCCGGTGTATCTCGTCGGAGAAGGCTTTTATGCTCACCTTCACCTCATCTATGCCTTCAAGCTCAGGAAGGATATAGCCATTTGTGAGCAAATAGTTGCAGGTTCCAATTTCCCGATGAAGCTCGGTTGCGATTTTGCCAAGATGTGGGTCAAGAGTTGGTTCCCAGCCCTCAAAAACCACGACCTGTGGTTTTACGTTCTTCAGGGCATCAATTATGTCCTCCACAGTGAGGAAAGCGGGAGAAAAAGGCTTGGGACTCAGCTTCGGCGCCGGGAAGTGACAATCGAAGGGCTCTACTTTCCTGAGGCATCCAATACATTCAAAATTGCATCCCCAGAAGAAAAGGCAAGACAGCTTGTGCGCTGTATGGAAGGAAATATGATAAACCCTGGTTTTCATTACGAGACCGGGGTACCTGTGGCAATGAGGAGGCCCATGGCCACTTCGGTTGCACCGGGAGGCCAGAAAGGCTCGTTATTGATGGTACCAGTCCGCTTGTGGGTTTCCCTGGGCCCTGGCTTTCCAAGTTCTCTGCTACATGTACGGGCTTCCATGGATTTGTCTCCCAGTTCCTCATCGCCTGGCATGTCCTGGCTCAACTTCCCCTCTTTTGTCTGAATTCTGCCGCCCTCGGCTTTCTCTGGAAAACGCCGACTTCCTCAAAACCGTTACACATCCCACTTCGGCAATGAATGGAATGTAACGCAGGCCGATCCTACGCAAGCTCGGCCGTTCCTGCCATCCCAAAAAGCAGAGGGGTTCATTTTGGTAGCACTCCAAACTCGCTGAGCTTTTGGGATAGGAGCCGAACATTCTTTATGGCGGAAGGGCCAGAATGGGTTAAAGGTAGATCTCCTTCCGGGGTTACAACCATCCTGCCCTTTCTCACCGCGTCAACTCCCTCCCACCCTCTTTTGGCTACTAGCGAGGAAATATCCGTCTCCTTCATCTCGCGACGGGTTCCGAAAATGAAGAACATAAGGTTCGGGTTTGCAGCGGCAACGTCTTGAGAATCCGCTGTGAAGTAAGCCAGAGCCTTTTCGAAGAAAATGTTACAGCCTCCGGCGGCATAAACGAGGTCGTTAATGAAGCTTAGGCTGCCCATAGTGGTGGAGTATTTGTCAGGCCACAACTCAACATAGATCCTCGGCCTCTGTTCATGTTTCAACTGCACACGTGATGCTCCAAGTTCACTGGCCAGCTTTTGCCCAAGCGCCTGTGCCTCTTCTTCCCTACCCACCAATGCACCTATGAGGAGGACATTGGCGATTATTCCATAAAGGCTCCATGCCACCGGTATGGGGAAAACTCTGTATCCTTTTGAATGTAGCGCCTTTGCCATTTCACGCTGGATGCCTGTCGTGGTCAATACGAGATCCGGCTTTATCTGTTCAAGGCGTTTGTAGTTCACTTCAGTAGCCGAGGAGACGGACATTTTCTTGATGCCTTTCACATAAAGATGGCAATGGGATGAGACTCCGACCAACTCCTCAGAAATGCCTATCTGCACCAAGCTTTCGGTAACTGAAGGGTAGAGGCTGGCTATCCTTTTTGGCTTCTCTGGAATATCGGCATAATCCCCTAACATCTCGTGGAAGACTTTGAACATCTTCTCCCCTTTGCCGGCTCAGCCGACATGCATAGTGCTTGCGGAACGCGAATTATATCACGAAGCTTGCTCTAGACAATTAGCTTACCAGCCAAAGCACTTCTTACAGCCGTCCGATACATTCATGATTCTCACAGTGAACAGCCTGAGGAAGACGCCGGCCCCCGTGATACGAGCGGCGCCAAGCCGAACGCTGCTGAGCTGACAAAGCCTGGTACTCGCATTATCCGGAGCACAACAAAGAGAAGAGGGGACAAGATGTAGAAGATGGCAAGGACGGTACCTATTCTTCCGGTTGTAAGGCTGCTGTTGATTCTCGTGCCGCCACTACCGGCAGCAGACACTGGCTAGACGGTACGATCATCTTAACCCCGGTTACCGCTAGCTGAGTGACCGAGAAAAAGCACCCAACATCTGGATATCCCTATTTTTGTTCATTCATTCAAGCTCAGCGGAAATCTCCAAGAACCAGACATTGTCTCTTCTTTGCTTCTTGCCTTGGGTGACCTTAAGCGGCCCTTGAAAAATGGGGCCGTCGGTTACCAGAGTATGGTATTCACCTGATTCCCCGCAAGGATGGCTACTAAATCTCTCGATTTCCTCCAGAAAAGCCTTATCCAGGCTTCTGCCAAGCAGACTGTCTTCCAATCTGGTTGCTACGACTATTGCCTTGAACCCGCTTTCCCAAAACTCAGTGAGAAGTGCCCCAGGCTCCATCTTCCAAAGGGGCAGGATCGGCTGAATCTCAAGTTCGCCGCAAACCCTTTCTATCCACTCCCGATGCTCCTCTAAGTCCATGTCGCCAAACACTCCCCCCTCTACCCCTTTTTCCTTAAGTTCAGTCACAACTCTTTTGAAGTTCTCCTCATAATCTTCCCACGATGTCTTCACTTGCATCAGGGGAATGCCTGTAGCTTCTGCCTGCAAAGCCAAAACCTCAGCGTTGATGCCATGAGACCTTGACCTCTTTCCATCCTCGGAAACGAAGTTCACCAGATATGACACCTGGTAACCCTGCGAAATTGCTTTGTAAGTCGCCAGGGCAGATTCCTTACCCCCACTCCACGAGACAAAAACCTTCATTCAGCCACCTCCTTTCGGCTTGCCGAAAACCTCGGGACGGATGAACCAGGCAGACTCCTCCAAGGCCGGAACAACTTACTCGGCATGAATGCTGCTGCCCAGTATCGAATCCAGTTGGAGGACGATCATCATCTCTGCATCTGGCGTAGAGAATCCTCCTGTCTTCCCCTCGTCTACGGCCTGCGCTGGATAATTGCAGTGCTCCGTTACTCCTCCTACTTCTCCTCGTAGCCCAACGCGAACAGAACCTCGGTATTGGAGGAGCCTAGGGACACGATTCTTTGCCATATTCGTTCAATATCAACTAACCTTGCCAAATCGCCGACTATTGCTCCCGAGGCTGGAGGAATGATAGGGAGGCAAGCTGCTGCGAGGACCGAGATTATAGTCAGAAGCGACAAAAGCCATTCTATGCCTGCCATGGAACTTGCTTTTCAAAATCCCCTGTGCAACTTAACCTTCAATTGCCTGTAGCACAGTCCCATACATATTAGACCGTAGCTTCATTATACACAACGATGGTTGCTTAAGCGCACTCGACCGACTGGACAAGTAGCTGCAGAAGCTCAACTTTGTCAGGAATAAACCCAGCTGAAGCGCTTCCTATACCTTTCCAGTATGGATACAGTTCTCGTGCTGAACAGCCCCAGGAAGATAGCATTTCCTACGGCATGAGAAATATCAAACCAAAGACTGCTTAGCTGGACAAAGACTAGGGTGCCAAATGTAAGAGGGTAAGCGAAGTACAGCCAGAAATAGATGTTCGTTATGAGACCAAAGGCGAATCCACAAACGACGCCGACGACAATGAATCCTTTTCTATCCAAGTTGAATCGTGCGAGATGGCCAGCGCCATAACCTATCAATCCCCAGGCGAGCATCTGATACAACGTCCAGGGGCCTTGCCCCAGGAAGAAGTTAGAAATGAGCGGCGTCATCGCCCCCACCATGAAGCCAGCTATTGGACCAAAGACATATCCGCAACAGATTATTAAGAAGGTACAAGGCTGAAGGCTAGGAATAGCGGCGAAAGGAATCCTCAAAACTGCCGATATAGTTGCCAGCATGGCGACCAAAGCTATTTCCTTAGAGCCTAGGGCAACTGACTCAAATTTGAAGAAGAAGGCTAACGTAACCAGAACGGCCAGCACAATTGCGATTAAGCCCCAATTAACCAGAGCATTCAACGAGGGGAAGAAAACAGAGGAAATGGCGAAACCTGCAGCAGCAATAAACACCGCCCATAGGACAATGTAGCTCTTTCTCATGTCACCATTTTCAGCAGTTCATCAGCAGTTAATAGAGTGCTGGGAACACCGTAGTGACTGAGCGATTGAGCCAGCCGATTTATTTGAGGTGAGAATAGCAACGCTTGCGACAGCAAATCTCGTTTAGCCCCATCTACCACAATCCTTCCCTCACTGAGCAGTATCACCCTATCGCCATACTCAGCTACCGTTTCCACATCCTGAGTGACCAGAATCACTACCCCACCCTCCTTTCTATAGTCATCCAAGTAACTCATCAGCTCCGCTTTCAGCTTGTATTCCATTCCTCTTGTTGGCTCATCCAGAATGATTATCTTTGGCTGAGTCACAAGGACAGAAGCCAAAGCCACCCTCTGTTTTTCTCCACCACTTAAGGAACGCGGATATCGGTGCCGGTATTGCGTAAGACCAAATCTCTTCACCACCTGGTCAATCATGGGCTCCATTTCTCCCCTCTGGAATCCCAAACTCCTCAAGGAAAAGGCGATCTCCTGCTCGACCGAGTCAGCAAACAAGTGATCATTGGGATTCTGGAAGACATAGCCAATTCTCTTGGCTAGCTCAGCGCAGGATGCTTCTTTAGTATTCATGCCATCCACCACAACATCGCCCCTTGTGGGCTTCAGAAGGCCATTGAAATGTTTCACTAACGTGGTCTTACCTGAAGCATTTCTTCCCATAATTGCCACAAACTCCGCCTCGCGTATCTTTAGGCTTATGTTCCTCAGGGCGACAAACTCACCGGGGTAAACATGGTATAGCCCTTTCACCTCGACTAGTGGGCGAGCGCGGTCACCCTTGGAATCATTGGTAGGCTCAGGTTGGAGTGGCGGGGCACTTGCCGCCTCTTCGCCTCGCTCGGCGTCCCGGGTTGAAACGACCCGGCACCGGACAACACTGGCCAATGCTGCTCTACCTTCCTTAACCGTCAGGGGTGTGTTCGCGATGCTAATGCCTTTATCTCTCAATCCCTGAACGAGTCTAATTATTGGGGGTACCTCGACGCCACGCTCTGAGAGCTTACCATTACTCAGAGTTGATTGCGGAGTTCCATCACACACGATCAGTCCGTTATCTAAGACGATCATCCTATCAACATGCTGTACTACTCTGTCCAATCTATGCTCTATCAATATGACCGTAATGCCAAGTTCATCATTAAGTCGTTCCGCTACGTTGAGGACCTCTTCAGCGCCTTTAGGATCCAGTTCGGAGGTAGGCTCATCCAGCACCAGAATCCCGGGGTAGAGTGCCAAAACCGAGGCTATTGCTACCCTTTGTTTTTCACCACCAGAAAGTTCATTCACAGTACGATGACGTAAGCTAGCAATACCCACCGTATCCAATGCCTCCTCGACCCTTTTCGCCATTAGTTCTCTAGGAAAACCAAGGTTCTCCAAGCCAAAGGCAATTTCTCTTTCTACATCCACAGTTACAAGCTGATTCTCTGGGTCTTGAAATACCATCCCCACTCTGGTGGCCAGCTCCTTGGTGGAATGCTTCATTGTGTCGAGGCCATCCACTTCCACCTTGCCAGTTATTTCGCCTCCGTGAAAATGAGGTATCAAACCATTCAGACAGCGACAAAGGCTCGACTTCCCTCCACCGGAGGGACCCGTGATCAACACAAACTCTCCGTCTTGAATCTCAAGACTTATGTCTTGTAAAGCTGGCTTATCAGTATCACTATAGCGAAATGTTAAGCCATTTATCCTAATCAAGGTCTACCCTCCTCTTCAAAAAGGCCAGAATGAACACCATGTTCAACAAGAGCACTAAGCCGCCTAGCATAATTGCTTCCAGTTGAGTGAAGCTAATCCCTTGCAAGACGGGATAATACTCATACCCCCCTTGTCCCAAGCAGCGCATGCCAATGCCAACCACAGCAGGGGAAAAGGCAAATGCCAGAGTGACAACGTCCAGCCGGCTCATCGTCAATTCTTTGTAGAAGGTTCTGTTTTTGCCGGAGCCAAAAGCTCTTGACTCCATGGCTTCAGCCACCTGGACTGCTCGATCTAAAGAGTTTGATAGTAGCGGAATGGCAATCGCCATATGGTTCTTAGCCTTCTGGATTCTACTCCCTTTATCGAACTCCAGGCCCCTAGACCTCTGAACATCAGCGATACACTGGGCATCACCAATCAAGGCAGGGACAAATTTGGTGGATAGCGAAGTGACCAGGACTGATTTGTAGGGCAACTTTGCCTTCATCAGCACCAGCATCAGGTCATCGGGATGGATGGTAAAGGTGAGTATAGTGAAAGCAGAGACTATGGCAAGCAACCTCAGGCTATTTCCTACCCCACAGAGTATGGCTTCCAAAGTTATCTTGGGAGCACCAACCAGGGGGATTGCAAAGGGAATTTGATACAGGACATGGGAGCCTCGACTACTAGCTAAAGCGTTTATGACTATGATCAACAAGCACAGGAGCAGGAAGAACTTCATCAAGGAAGCCCACTCCTTCCATATACTGGCTGCTAGAACCAATGGCAGC
>CAZHQV010000010.1:0-29052 GCA_964534285.1 uncultured Dehalococcoidales bacterium | reverse complement strand
AAGAATGTGGTCGCACTGCACTTTCACACCTTCCTTTTCCTTCAACCTTTGGTTTGTTTCTTCCGGATCGGAGCGTTTCATTTGTTCTGGTATTGTAATCCCGATTGAGTGAAGCCTCTCTGCCGTAACTTAATCAATATTCTGCAACGATTGTAAGCGTTTGATGGCTTCTAGTCTTTCGGTTTGTTTGCTCATTTCTGTTCCCGCTGTTCTGTCGAGAACTGGCGCTTCAGAGTGGTCTATGACGTCTCAGGCTTTGCCAGGTGCGGACCACCTGGGCAAACGTAGCTAACTGATAAAGCCTGCAACCCTACCCACTTCAGCCTCGCTTCATCTTTTCTATCACGGCATCGGCTACCTGGCTCGTGCCCACAGCAGTGCTATCCGCGGCATCGGGCTTCAGGTCGTAAGTCACATGCTTTCCCTCGGCAATGACCTGAGCTATAGCTTTCTCCAGCTTGTCGGCGCTATCCCTTTCTCCCAAGTGGCGAAGCATCATTACTCCAGACAACATCATCGCCATGGGGTTAGTCTTGTTTTTTCCGGCATACTGGGGTGCGCTGCCATGGGTAGGCTCAAACACAGCTATATCATCCCCTATATTGGCTCCAGGGGCCAGCCCCAATCCGCCAACTAGCCCGGCGCAGAGGTCGGAAATGAAGTCTCCATAGAAATTAGGCAGGACGAGGACGTCAAATTGCTGAGGCCTTCTTGCCAACTGCATGCATAACGCATCCACAAGCATATCCGTGAACTGTATATCGGGGTACGGCTTAGCCACTTGGCGAGCTGTGTCCAGGAAAAGCCCATCGGAGAACTTGAGTATGTTAGCTTTATGAACTGCCGTTACCCTTTTTCTATCGTTCTTCCTGGCGAATTCAAAAGCGAAGGTGACAATTCGCCTGCTTGCTGTTTCCGAAATCACCTTGAAGCTTACGGCAGAATCTTTCTTCAGCCTTTCGCCGGTGGTGTTGAACACAAAACCTAGCAACTCCGCTGCCTCGGGAGTGTCCTTGGCGAATTCAATGCCTGAGTATAGGTCTTCCGTGTTTTCTCTGACTACCACAATGTCTACATCTTTGAACGGCGTATGTACCCCAGGGTAGACCTTGTAGGGGCGAAGACAAGCATAAAGGTCTAGTGTTTGCCTCAATGCCACATTAACGCTTCTGAAGCCGCCACCTATGGGCGTCGTCACCGGTGCCTTAAGAGCAACCTTACTTCTCCTTATGGATTCCAAGCTGCTCTCAGGAAGAGGTGTGCCAAACTGTTCCTGGGCTTCCTTGCCTACTACAGCGGTGTCCCATTGAAACTGGACTCCGGTCGCTTCCAGTACTCGCTGCGTCGCCTGGGCTACTTCGGGACCTATGCCATCCCCGGGGACAAAACTCACTCGGTGTGTCATCGTGAGTTTACTCGGGCAATCCAAGCAAGTTCTGGTGAATCCATTTCCAGGCGTCTTTTGGCAGCCAACCTTGCATGTCAGTCCCAGCTTGAATAATGAGAATGCTGTCCTCCTGGTCAAGATGGGGGCTCAGGCGGTTGTAAAGTTGATTTGCGCCCTCCTCGGTCGCAATTAACCAGGTAGAATCTAAGTAATGCAACCAGCCTGGCAAAGCTTTCAACTGCTCAAATAAGCCTGTGTAATTCTTCTTCTTTCGCAGTTGGTATGATACTATGTATACGCTCATGATTGTTCTTTTACTTTAATGCCTCTTGCGTCATCAATCTAATGTCGTCGTATTTGAGAGGTTCTTCATTGGTCCCGAAAAAGGGTGCAAGAACATCCACCGGGAATTCCCTTAGTTCCGCCAAGATATCCCTCTGAACTCCAGTTTCCAGTAAGCTATTAACGTATTGATTAAGGCTTACCCCTTCACGCTTAGCAGCACGAACTAAATTACGATGAAGGCTTCGCGGGACACGCACCATAAATTTCCCACTGTGCTCTTCCATATCCCTAGGCAAGGGAATACCCTGACTCTCAGCGTAAGCTGTCTTGATCCAAAGTTGCCGAGCGTCCTCGATAGCTTCAAAAGCCTCGTCAATAGTCTCAGCTTGAGTCATGCACCCAGGTAGTTCCTCAATCTCAGCTACATAGCCGCCGTCGGGGTCAGGATGTATAGTGACCGGGTACCTCAAGCTCAAGTAGAATTCTAGATTCTTACGCTCGCTCTCGTTTCTCATACCATTCCTCCAATTCCAAATTATCAATAATCATTCTCACATAGGCTCGTTTTACACGTCGTCCCTTCACTGTTGGAACAATTTTCGGTCGATGACCTGGCCTTACAAAAACTCGATGACTACCGCCTCCGCAAGGGCGTTCTTCGTAACCAAATGCCTGCAACACTTTGGCCACATCCTCAAATAAAACCTCCGGTGGCTTTCTTAGGAATTTCTCTACCAGTTTATCGACTTGATTCATTCATTTGCCAGTTATGATACCACATATAGTATCAACTGCAAAGACCCAATTAACAGGAATCAGAAATGATGAAATCCTTGTGCTTCTTGATGTAGGGGACAAGCCCACCTTCCTCAAGGATGGCCGCCATCAATGGTGGTATCTTATTACAGCTCAGTCGTGTGCCAGAAGTCAGGTTTACGACGACGAAGTCACTTAGATCTATCTCCAGCTCGTTGTCTTCGCCAATTTCGTCGGTGTCGCATAACAGAACGGGCAATCCGTGGTTTATGGCATTTCTGAAGAAGATGTGGGCTACGGACTTAGCCACGATAGCACCCACGCCTGCCATTTTGATGGCGACGGGAGCATGTTCCCGACTGGAACCCAGACCAAAGTTCTCACCAGCCACTAGGAAGTCGCCTTGTGCCACTCTCGAATTGAATGTGGGGAGAGTGTCTTCTAGCACGTGCTTCGCAAGCTCAGGCAAATTGCTCCTCAGGTGGGTATACCTGCCAGGGACGATAAGGTCTGTGGAAATGTTATCACCGACTTTGATAGCTTTGCCCCTGAGCACTGCATTTGTCATCACATTGCCTCCCTGGGGTCGGTGATCTTACCTGCTATAGCTGAAGCGGCAGCCGTAGCTGGGCTGCACAAGTATACCATGGCTTCGGGGTTGCCCATCCTTCCTTTGAAGTTGCGATTGGCAGTGGAAAGGCAGGCTTCCCCGTCGCCCAATACCCCCTGGTGTAGACCAAGGCAGGCAGCGCAACCCGGAGGCAAGATGACCCCTCCTGACTCAACTAGGCTGCCAACATAACCTCTCTCCATCGCTTGTGCCAGCACCTGTCTTGAAGCAGGTGCTATGAGCAATCTCGTATCAGGGTGTCTCTTCTTTCCCCGAAGGATGGCGGCAGCGATGGCCAAATCCTCAAGACGTCCATTAGTGCAGGTGCCGATGAACACTTGCTGGATCTCGACTCCTGCTACTTTGTCCACCGGATGGACATTGTCTACAGCGTGCGGCATGGAGATCATAGGCTCAATGTGAGCGAGGTCGAGGTGAATCGTCCGTTGATATTCAGCGTGGTCATCAGCGTGTAGTGTTCTGTAACTGTCACCACGGCTTTGAGACGTCAAGAACTTGTGAGTAACATCGTCACTGGGGAAGAGGCCCACCTGAGCGCCGGCCTCTACAGCCATATTAGCCATGGTTAAGCGTTGCGACATGGCCAAGTGGCCTAAGCCTGGGCCACTGAATTCCAGAGCCTTGTAAGTAGCGCCATGCGCACCAATTTGACCTATAAGATACAGAATCAGGTCCTTGGCGTCAACACCCTTGGCAAAGGCGCCATAGAGGGCGATGAGAAAGCTCTCTGGGACCCGAAGCCATGTCTTGCCCAGGGCCAGAGCTACTGCTATATCGCTGGAGCCCATGCCCGTGCCGAAAGCACCCAACGCGCCGGCTGTAACGGTGTGAGAATCGGAGCCAACAATGACATCCCCCGGGCTAGCGAAGTCCTCGGCTACCAACTGGTGGCATACTCCGCTACCTACCTCGTAAACAAGACAGCCGATTTCCTTGCAAAACTTGCGCAGGAATGCATGGTCATTGGAGAGTTGTCGGTGTGGGCTTGGGGCGGCGTGGTCCAAGAACACTACTGCTTTGTGCGGCTTAGCTATGGATTCAAAGCCAGTTTCCTGGAATTGCCTTATGGCCAAAGGGCCGTTAGTATCTTGGACGAAAACCAGGTCGACATCGGCCATGACAACGTCTCCGGCTCTGACGTCGCCGTGCGACTTATCGCTTAGAATCTTCTCGGCTAGCGTTTTACCCACGCAAGGCTAAGCAACTGTAGCTATTGTGTCGCCTGCATTTGCCTGAGCTTCGATGGCATCAAAGCAACTCATGGCCGCCATTCCACTGGTGAAATGGCTATGAAGGTCAACAGGTATTCTTACAGCCTTCTCTTCTAATCATTCTTGTCCATAAAAGGCTTTGCGACATTCAACGTTTTCGCAATGGCCACTTCTCGACTACAGTGGGATGTTGCCATGCTTCTTTGGCGGATTGGTGACATCCTTGCCTTTAAGCGCCTTCAGTGCCCCGATTACCTTGGGACGAGTCTCTCTGGGGTCAATGACATCATCCAGATATCCTTTGGCCGCCGAGAAATAGGGGTTAGCAAATTTGTCCCGATATTCTTGAATTAGCTTGTTTCTCGTCTCTTCGGGGTTTGCTGATTCCTTAATCTCACGGGCATAAATGACGTCAACTGCTCCGTCAGGCCCCATTACGGCTATCTCTGCTGTAGGCCAGGCGTAGCAAATGTCACCTCGCAAACTCTCACTGCTCATCGCGATGTAAGCTCCTCCGTAGGCTTTGCGGGTGATAACGCTTATCTTGGGCACAGTGGCCTCCGAATAGGCGAAAAGAAGTTTAGCCCCGTGCCTGATAATGCCTCTGAACTCCTGGTCGGTTCCCGGCATATATCCTGGCACATCAACAAAAGTGAGTAGAGGCACATTGAAGCAATCACAAGTACGAACAAACCTGCTTAGTTTATCCGAGGCATCAATGTCTAACACTCCTGCTAAGAACATAGGCTGTTGAGCTAGAATGCCTACACTTTCTCCGCCCATCCGGGCAAAGCCCACAACGCAGCTTCGAGCGAATCTCTCGTGCACCTCCAAGAAATCACCGTTATCTACCACTTTCCTTATGATTCGCTTCATGTCGTAGGGCCTAATTGGATCGGTGGGCACGATACCGAGCAGTCCCTCATCCGTTCGATCAGGATCATCGCCAGTATCCTCATGAGGCGGTTGCTCCTTATAACTCTGGGGCAGGAAACTTAGCAGTTTGCGCACTAGCTGAAAGCATTGCTCTTCATTGTCAAGTGCGAAATGGGCATTTCCACTCTTTGAAGCATTCACCATGGCACCACCCAGATCTTCTAGGGTGACGTCTTCCCCTGTCACCGCTTTGACGACCTTGGGGCCGGTAATATAGCTTTGGCTTACGCCCTTAACCCCGAACCAGAAGTCAGTGATGGCTGGTGAATAGACCGCCCCCCCAGCGGTGGGTCCTAGTATGACTGAAATCTGGGGAACAGTGCCCGAATACAACGTGTTACGCGTAAAAATCTCGCCGTAACCGTGAAGGCTGGCTGATCCTTCTTGAATGCGAGCTCCTCCCGAGTCAAGAATTCCAACAAAAGGAGCGTAATTCCTGGCGGCTAGGTCCATTACTTTACAGATTTTTTGGGAGGCTACCTCTGACAACGAGCCGCCATAAACCGTGAACTCCTGAGCGAAGGCAAAGACGACCCGATTGTTGACTCTGCCGTAGCCTGTGACTACAGAATCACCGAGGAAGTGTGTATCTGCCATGCCAAGATCGGTGCAGCGGTGGATGAAAAAGGGTTGGATTGCCTCGAAGGTTCCTGGATCGAATAGTAGGTTGAGCCGCTCCCTCGCAGTTAGCTTTCCCTTCTTATGCTGCGCCTCAATGCGCTCAGGGCCACCGCCAATCTGGCTCTCCTCCCTGAGTTTCGTTAGTTCCGCCATCTTTTCTTCGATCGTCACTTGTTCTTGAGCCATCTTGTTAGGCACCTCCTCATAACTTGTGTAACACAATTAACCTGCTATTTTAGCATGACTGGCTTCAGTAGACTACTGGCACTGACGGAATCGGATTTGGTCATGGCAATGTCTCTTGGAACGGGAGCCCTGGACGAGTACCGTTGTTTGCAAAGTGGATACCTTTAGTGTATAATCTCCATGGTGGTTTCAGTTCAGGTTATCACATACTCAGTCAAATTGCTTCAGATTGGCTCAAGTGCTGGATGACCACAACTCTAACCAACTATTTAGAAGAGAGGAGGTCATCTTATGAGCTTCGAGGACAAGTCTCTCCAGTGTGCCGATTGTGGCGCCACCTTCGTATTCAGCGCTGAGGAACAAGAGTTCTTCGCCTCTAAGGGCTATACTAACGAGCCTAAGCGCTGTCCTGCGTGCCGCCAGGCAAGGAAGGCGGAGCGGTATGGAAATGAGGGCTACGGCTACAGGGCGCGACGCCAAATGTTCCCGGCGGTGTGCGCCGAGTGTGGTAGGGAAACCGAAGTGCCGTTCGAGCCCCGCGAAGGTAGACCAGTGTATTGTAGCGACTGCTACAACAAAATCAGAGTGAGCAGATAATCCTAGTCTGGCCTTAAAGACAAACATGGGCCAGGTGCTCCTGGCCCATGTTTGTTGCTAGAATGTGCCGGTGTATTATGGCATTAGAAGTCTCTATACGCGAAGGTGAAACCCAGGACTCTTTGTTGCGGCGTTTTCAGAGGGTGGTGCAGATGGATGGGGTGCTGCGTGAGATGAAGGCCCATCGCTATTTCTTATCCAAGAGAGAGGCTACTCGCCTGAAGGCGAAAAAGAACGCCAGGCGAGGGCGACTCAGGAGGTAGGGTTGGATAGGGCCAAGGAAGTAAGCAGCTATGCACGTCACTGTAGCCGAACTCCTAGGAGCTATTACTGGACAGGGGCGAGAAACAGTTGAAGCGCAAGAACCACAGGTAGGTTCTTGATACGCCCGACATCCATAAGCGCTACGCTCTGACGCCAGTTTGTGCACACCCAACTTCTGCCATGACTTCATATCTTATCCAGAAGGTCGCGATACCTCTCCATTCTTGTCATGTTTCCCTCAGATTGAATCATCCACGTCATCCAGCATATCTCAATAGGTCTGTATCCTGAGAGTCTCGCCATACGCTCAATTGTGCTGATCAGTTCCATGTCTTTCTGGACTGGCATGTCAAGCCCGGCTTCTTCGAGAATCCGTTTGACCACCCTTCTTACTATCTTGTCAGGCATTGCTGTGTCCGTACCTCCCATCATTCTCAAGTACTGGAACGTGGTGATTCCAACTCCATTAATCCTACCTACGGGGTCTTTCCTCCAATTTTCAGGGCAGGAGTTAGCTGCCCAGCGCCGAAGCGCCGCCCGGTCATCCAGACTATCTGCTACTGCCAGGTTGTGAAGGTAGCAGGCTACTCCTTTTGCCACTTTCCAGGATCTGATGTTTCTCCAGATAGATTCCACTCGATCTTGCTTAAGAGTGCTGAGGTCTCTGAGGCTTCCAGTCGTGCCGTTGACAATGAACTCTTGCTCGAACTTGACCACGCTGGGGACTACAGCGTTGAAGTAGTTGAGGCCTATAGAGGTGAATGCCGCGTCCACAACCATAAGGACGACACTCCCATTCCACCTTCTGGTTTCTAAGCACCGATCACAGTGGTCCCTTAGGCCACTCGTTCTGGACATATATCTGCCTAGGACCTGTGACAAACGTTGATCAGAATTCGGCAACGGGGCTCCTCCTCAAGTAGGCTCTTTTGCTACCGCTTTTTCCTCAAAACGAGGCCAGGTTTGCCCGCTTATACGGATGAGAGCATAATCTCCTTGCTGTTTTTCTCGGTAGAGCGTGAATGATAGCTGGTGCGGCTTCTTTGCTTGACAGAAGGCCTTTTGGCATGGCCCAGCTGTAGAGCACTGGCTCCATTTCCAGGTGGGAATCATAATGCAGATGAGTGGCACGGTGTTTCTGTACCCCGATTCTGCTTATCCCAAATGTGGCTCAGGTTTTCCTCCTCCCAAGTAATCACCTACCAGGAAATGCCAGAGTGGGATGCTTCTCGTCAAGCAACGCTCTGGCGTCATGCACTCTTTCCTTAGTCAGGGGTTACCCCCCATGGCTAAGCAGACCTACTGTAACCCAAGTATGTCCTATCAGGTGCTGTCCTATGCGTAGAAAGAATAGACTCCTTGTGCGGTGACGGTTGGCTGGGTGGAAGACGATGTACCAGCACGGCGCAGGACCACGCTCCCCGTCTTGACCAGTCTCACTTGAAGGCCGTGCAATGCCTCGGGGGTGACTGCCTTTGCTAAGCCCGGCCGGAGCGGGAAGCCCGCCACGTTCTGGGCTGGGATAGAGAGTCAGAGGGCGTTACGAACAACCCCCCGTGCAAACGATGCCCGTCCTGAAGGACACTCACCTCGCTCTATTCCTGGCCATGGCGTTCAATAGGGTGCCGGTACCACCCCCCCACGAAAGTCCATGGTGAAGGTTATGCTGCCGCCAGCAGGCAGACTCTGTCTTGATGATGGTGTGATGTTCCTTAAGGTTGCCCCAGTGGGTCCGCCGGAACTATAGCTTAGAGTATAGGTTCCCTGAGGTAAGTCGATAAAGCTGTCGGGCACGGTAGAGCTGGAATCGGTTCTTGGTCCGTGTATGGTATACCTGACTGGCCCCGACCATGGTGAGCCATTGAGTGTGGCGTTGACATATATGGTGCCAGTAGGTTGAGTATAGAAGTTCAAGTTGAAGGTTATGCTCCCACCCGGGGGCAAACTCTGTCTTGCCGATGGTGAAATACTCTCTAGTGTTGCCCCAGCAGGACCGCCATAACTATAGCTTAGAGTATAAGTCCCCGTGGGATAGTTGAGGAACGAGCCGGGCACATAAGACTTGGAATCCGAATATGGCCCGGACAGGCTATATCTAACGTCGCCCAGCCACGCTATGCCATCAAGAGTGGCGGTGACGTATATGCTGCCAGTAGCTTGGGTGGAGAAGTTCATGGTGAAGCTTCTGCTGCCACCGGGGGATACAGACTGTTTTGATGATGGTGTGATACTCTCCAATGTCGCCCCAACGGGTCCACCCGAAGTATGGTATAGCCTGTAGCTTCCCGCGGGTAAGTTGCTGAAGGTCGCAGGCACGGAAGAGCGAGAATATTCGTTCGGTCCGGATATGCTGTACCTAACTTGCCCCGACCATGAATAGCCGTCGAGGGTGGCGCTAACATATATGGTGGAAGTAGCTTCCGTCTGGAAGTTAAGCGTGAAGGTGATGCTGCCACCGGAGGATAAGGTCTGCGTTGGTGACGGCGTGGTACTGACCAGTGTTGCCTCAGACGGACCACGGGAGGTGTAGCTTATAGTGTAAGTCCCGGCAGGCAGTTGGCTAAAGGTCTGAGGCACAGTGGAGCCAGAATCAGTATATGGTCCACTTATAGTGTAGTATAGCTTCCCTGACCACGCTCGCCCATCAAGAACGGCGTTGACATATATAGTACTGGTGGCTTCGGTATGGAAGTTCAAGGTGAAAGTGATGCTGCCACCGGAAGACAGAGTCTGTGTTGGCGAGGGTGTAATATCCACCAATTTTGCCCCGGCGGGAGACCCATAACTATAGGTTAGAGTATAGGTTCCGGCGGGCTGGCTGCCGAAGGTCGCGGGTACGGAAGAGCCAGAGCTCTCCTTTGCGCCGCTGATACTGTAGTTGACTACCCCTGACCAACTTGAGCCATCCAGGGTGGCGTTGACATATATAGCGCCCGAGGCAGCGGGAGTTCTGAAAGACCAAGAGGTTGACCAGTCGGAGGTCTGGCCGCCTTTAGTGGCATTCACCCGCCAGTAGTAAGCTTGGCCCTCGGTTAGCTTTCCTGAAGGTATAGTATAGCTTGGGGCTCCTAGATTCGATAGGTCAATAACGAGGTTCTGGAAATTGCCATCGCTTGCCACCTGGATTCGATACGCAGCGCCGCTCTGGCTGCAGGTCCAGGCAAGAATTGGCGTCAGTGAGTCAATCGTGCTGCCATTGGCTGGCGAGTCCAATGTTACTGCTAGCGTGGGGGCACAGCCGAACAGACCAACAAGAGCCACTATCAAGAGTATTGCGCATTTCCGCATGGTGCACCTCCTGGGATGGTTTAGTTTATAGCATGCGCACGCAGCTCTGTCAAGAGGGTTGTCGTTGCGAGAATGACAATGATTACATGGGAGGTGTGACCTTCTGGGGCGAAGTGGACTTGGAGTGGTGGTGCACGTTTTGCGCGTTCAGATCATCGCTACCGTTCTGGACAGCCTAACCGCGCCTTGTAGAGGCTTTGAGTTCCAGCCCCCGTCTTGCCAAAGCTCTGGGGTGCGGAGAGGAGATCCGCACCCCGTCGAGCTATTAGCCACATTCAGGTTATTCAGGTGCCATCGGTGGCAGTACGCCTGATTGAAAGTGAAATTCTATGGTGAAGGTGACTGTTCCGCTAGCTACCTAGGGTCAGTGATAAAAGTTCATCAGAATTCCGCAACGGGGCTCCTGCTCAATCGGGCTGTTTTGCTACCGCTGTTTTCCTCAAGAAGAAGCCACGTTTATGCACTTATGCAGATGAGGGCTAATCTCCTTTGTAGTTCCTCGTGGAAATCATGATGCAGATGAGCACCATAGTCTTTCCGCACCACAAATCCACTCATCCCAAATGTGTCGTAGGTCTTCCTTCCTCCAAGAACGGCCTGTCATGGAATGCTGTGACTACAACGTTTCTATGTAGGCTGCCCCCGGTGTCGTAAGCCCTTACCTCAGCCCTGGGGTTACGCCTGTGGCCGGGCGGGTCTCACGTAAGCTGGTTTGTCCTGGCGGCTTGCGTCCTATGAGCAAGTCGCGCAACCTACCTGGGCCGTGACGCTTAGCTGGTTCCAAGGTGCTCTGCTGAGTATGGCCCTGGCCTGCCCCCCGCCTTCAGCAGTTTCACTTGAAGCTGTGCAATGCAACATCCTTGACTGCCTTTGCCAAGCCAACGAACGCAGTCTCCCCGGTTCTAGGCCGGTATGAAAAGTCGGAGCCGACCCTCATTGGCAACAAACCACTGGCAGGACAGCCCTGCCCGGTTCAGGGCTTCCTTGCCCTGCCTAATCCACCGCTCCGAAGGGCAGTGACCTATTCGACCACAGGTGGCCCCTCGCCGCCCGCCAAGCCGGCGATGAAGTTCATGGTGAAACTTATGCTGCCACCAGCATGAAGCGGCTGTGTTGGCCCTGGGTCAGTGGACCTCAAGTATGCCCCTTCAGGGCCGCCAGAAGTCCAGCTTAGGGTATAGCTCCCACTAGGACAGTTGGTAAAGCTGTAGGGTACCGAGCCGTGAGAATCCACGTATGGACCGGCAAGGGTATATCTAACCGCTCCTGACCAGGGTGCACCATTATAGGTGGCGTCGACATGTACGGTGCCTGTGGCTTCCGATTGGAAATTCATGGTGAAGCTTATGCTGCCATTAGGATGCAGAGTCCGTGTTGGTGCTGGTGTAATACCCACGAATTGTGCCCCAGTGGGTCCACCAGAATTACGGACCAGAGTATAAGTCCCTGGAGGTACGTTGCTAAAGCTATCTGGTACGGTAGAGCTAGAATCCGTGCGCGGTCCGTGTATGCTATAGCTAATTGGGCCTGACCCGATAGCGGTTTGCCATGGTGAGCCATCAAGCGTGGCACTAACGTATATCGTACCAGTAGCCTGCGTGGAGAATTGGATGGTGAAGCTTATGCTGCCACCGGCAGACAGGCTCTGGCTTGGTGGCGTGACACCCACCATTGTCGCCCCGGCGGGGCCACCGGAATTATAGTGTACACTGTAAGTCCCCGCAGGTAGGCCGCTAAAGGTATCGGGCACACTATAGCTGGAATCCGTCTTTGGTCCGTGCATGGTGTAGCTGACTGGCCCTGACCATGCTGAGCCATCGAGTGTGGCGTCTACATATGCGGTGCCGGTGGCTACCGTATAGAAGTTGATGGTGAAGTATATGGTGCCGCGAGAAGCTAAAGTCTGTGTTGGCGACGGGCTAATATTTGCGAACTGTGCTCCAGAGGGACCACCGGAAGTGTAGGTTAACGTATAAGTTCCAGCCGGTAGATTACTAAAGGTGTAGGGCACGGAAGAGTGAGAATCCTGGTATGGTCCGTATATGCTGTACTTAACTCGCCCTGACCATGGTGAACCGTCAAGTGTGGCGCTGACAACTATACTGCTGGCAGCTACCGTATGGAAGTTCAAGGTGAAAGTTATTGTGCCACCGGTGGACAGAGTCTGTGTTGGCGATGGTGTAGTACCCGTGAATGTTGCCCCAGGGGGAGTACCGGAACTATAGCTTAGAGTATAGGTTCCCGCGGGCAAGTTGCTAAAGGTCGCAGGTACGGAAGAGCCAGAGTTCTCCTGTGGTCCGGTGATAGTATAGTAAACTGCCCCTGACCATGATGAGCCATCGAGGGTGGCGTTAACTACTATGGTGCCTGTAGTGGGTGGAGCGGGAGTTTTGAAAGTCCAATACGTTGACCAGTCCGAAGTCCGGCCATCCTTGGTGGCATTGACCCGCCAGTAGTAAGATTGGTCATCAGTCAGCTTGCCTGAAGGCACAGCATAGCTTGGAGCTCCTAGATTTGACACATCAGTAATAAGGTTCTGAAAATTGCCATCACTTGCCACCTGGATTCGAAACTCAGCCCCGCTCTCGCTGCAGGTCCAGGCAAGAATTGGCGTCAATGAGTCAACCGTGCTGCCATTGGCAGGCGACTCCAGTGTAACCGTTATGGTAGGCGGTGGGAAACAGCCCAAAAAAGCCACCAAGGCTAGCACTAATAGGAATACTGCATATCTGCGCATGTTGCACCTCCTGTGTTCTATATTTTCTCAACTTATACCACCAAAGTCCACGCTTGTCAACGGTGCTCTGGCTCTATGCTGATTCATGTCAAAAGGCACATGGGTGACGGCAACCCCCGAAGAACCAGAGTAAACAGCTTACCAGCAGTGACAATCAGAAGGTCAGCCGCCACTTCCATTGCTGCGAACCGCGAACCTAACATGGCACCCGGTCAAGGCTTCGCACTGTACCCCAACCACCGCGCGACCTGTTGCTAGCTTGCCCAATGAGCGTTCCTGGGATACGTCGCTTGAGGGTAACCAATCTTCAGGTTCTCCACGCTGGGAATTGCCTCGCTCCTTAGCTGTCTAAGCCTAACTGCGTCTTCAGGTCCTCGAAGTCCTGCTTCAGGTCCTCGAATGTCTCCTTCAGGTCCGCGTAAGTCTTCTTGAAGTTGTCGTACGCGGTCTTTAGCTCGTCGTACGCCTGCTGTAGATCCTGTAGATCGGAAATGTTCTCGAAATTCTCATACTGAGCGACTAGCGTGGTGAAGGCATCGTATGCGCTCTGTAAGTCCGCGTAGCTGTTCCTGAAGTTCTCATACTCGGTCTTCAGCTCGTCGTACGCCTGCTGTAGATCCGTGTGACTGCCCACGAAGTCCTCAAACTCAGCGACCAGGCTCTCATACTCAGCCTGCAAGGCATCGTGCGTCGATTTTGAGACACATCCAGGCAGGGCTACCACAGTCAATAGAACAAGTATCGCTCCAACAATGACCAGTACCTTACGTTTCACCATTTGCGCCTCCTTTAGCTTAGTAGATCAACCGTCTCGTTGCGAGACTCTGCCAGACCCAAGGCTATCAACATACTCACCTGGCTGAGTTACCAGCTCCATTCAGTTGAACTTTCACGACTTGCTTGGCTGGAAGCCTATTCCGATTATACCTTTGACTGGAGCAAAATGCAATGACTGTCGGCGTTGTGTCGCCCTGGTGCCGTCCAAGTGGTCTAGGAGAATGTCTCCTCCATCTCCTCTCTTCCTCCCGCCCTAGAGTGCGCAAATCCACCGAAGAATCTCCCCAGGGGTACATTCCGCGAAGCGGTCCTCTCTACCCTATCCACCGGATTGCTTTGGTGCCGACGTTCGCCACAATGACAAAACGACCTACTCCTGGCAGTGCCCTAGTGTCCACGCAGTTCCTGCAGCAGGCGAATCCGGAGTATCCAAGTGGATTAGAGGTCTCCAATTTGTATGAGAAAAGTGGATTCATATTCGGGAGGGACAGCAGGTGCTCAATGACGCTGCAGCATTTGGCTAGGAGAGGACTGGCGCATCGGAGATTCAAACGGTCGTCTTCGGAAAACCCCATGCTCCAGTCTTTGCGCTTAGCTGTTGTGTGCCAGGGCCAGATTTGCCCCGACACAGTCGGCAAGAGGTATGAGACTGCATGCCGCTGATGCCTTCAATCTCTCGCGGCAATGGTCGCATCCTCCAACCGCTAGTTTTGGGCCGGTTAGGTGCTATAATAGTATGCTTGCTTGGGCAGAGGTACAATGAAGGAGCCTGGCTATACGTATTGCGGCGGGACAGCTTTCTACTGGGGCAAGCGGACCTATATCATCGGAGTGCTTAACGTCTCTCCAGATTCCTTTTCAGGTGATGGATTGGCCGATGTTGAGGCCGCAGTGGCTAGGGCAAAGCGCTTAGCTTCAGAAGGAGCGGATATGATTGATGTAGGTGGCGAATCCACACGTCCAGGCTCAGCCCCTGTTTCGGTCGCTGGAGAACTGCAGCGAGTAATCCCGGTTGTGGGAATTGTGAGTCGGGAGGTCTCACTGCCGTTGAGCATTGACACCTACAAGTTGGAAGTAGCCCGTCAAGCTTTGGATAGCGGCGCTAGCATGATCAACGACGTTTGGGGACTAAAAAGGGAACCAGCGCTAGCTCAGCTAGCAGCCGAAAGAGGAGTGCCAATTGTATTGATGAGCAATCAACGTGATTCCTTTCCTTGCAAGGACATTGTCTCGGCGGTTGTCGCTGATCTGAAAAGGGCTATACAGCAGGCTTCAGCCGCGGGTGTGCGTCGGGAGAATATCATCATTGACCCCGGCATTGGCTTCGGCAAGACACAAGAGCAGAACCTGGAGATTCTGCGGCGATTGGAAGAACTCAAGGCTCTAGGGAGACCTATTCTTCTCGGCAGCTCACGTAAGTCGGTAATAGGCTGGGTGCTTGACTTGAGCTTGGAGCAGCGTGCGGAGCAGGCAGCATTCGTTCCCTGCACTGATCCGAGGATTGAGGGAACGGCAGCTACCATAGCCATCGGGATTGCCAAAGGAGCAGACATCGTACGAGTGCACGATGTGGAGGAGATGCTACGTGTCTGCAAAATGAGCGACGCCATCGTCAGAGGTTAAACGCAAATTGAGCACTGCTTATCTTGGCCTTGGCTCAAACCTAGGAGACCGGGAGGGGAATCTGACGCAAGCCCTGGCACTGCTTTCTCAAAGCGTGGGGTTGGAGGAACTGTCGTCTATTTATGAAACCGAGCCACTGGGCTATGAGGAGCAAGATCTGTTTCTCAACGCTGTGTGTCGGATTACTACTGATTTGAATCCTTGTCTGCTTCTCCATCTAGCAAAAACCATCGAAAGCGAAATGGGTAGGACACCAAGCTTTCCTAATTCGCCGCGCCCCATAGATATAGACATCCTGCTTTACGACGACCGAATTCTCAAGACTCAGAAGCTGACTATTCCGCACCCTCGGCTGGTGGAAAGAGCCTTTGTCCTTGTGCCGCTGGCTGAGATTGCTCCTGAGCTAATTCATCCTGAGCTGGGCCTGACAGTTGCCCAGCTAGCTGGCCAAGTGCAGGGGCACAGTGGAGTAGGGAAGTGGAAACCAGGAGGCTTCAATGTACCAGCTATTCGTAGAAGAGCACTTTGATGCGGCACACTACCTTCGAGACTACCACGGCAAGTGTGAAAAGCTCCACGGACACCGATTCAAAGTGATCGTTCGATTGGAAGCAAGCACACTAGGTGAGGCTGGTCTGGCTTACGATTTCGCCCAGCTAAAACGCCACCTGAGGGAAATCCTTGCTCGGTTTGACCATTCTTGCCTCAATGATTTGCTGCCGTTTGATAAGATTGACCCCTCTTGCGAGAACATCGCCGCCACCATACACGCGGAACTTCAGCCTCGCTTCACGCAATCCTTGGTCAAGCTAGCTTGCACAGAAGTATGGGAGTCCCCCACAAGCGGAGTAGCTTACCGCCCTTAGGCTAACCTTGCTCCTTATCCAAATCGGGTGGCAGCAAATTGGGAATTGCATCCACGATAGGATAGAGATGTTGGCATTTTGGGCAATATAGCGAGCCAGAAATGACTTCTTCTTGCTCTTCTCTGACCACGCTAAGCTGCAAAGCCCCTTTACACACGGGACAGGCCAGGATTTGCATTAGCTCTTTCTTCATTGGGAGATATTGTACCAGATTTCGGATTAGGCGTACTGAGAGGCAGAATGTTATAATTGTCAACAGGAGGATAAATGACTGTCCAAATCAGGAAGACCTATAGGGGTATACACTTTGAGATGCTTTATGATGAGGTGCGGGACTTGGTGGAAAGACAGGGAATGGTGGTGGGCGAGCCGGAATCAGAGACATATGCCCTTCCCAGTGGTTCGACGCAGTCCCGGGCTGTGTTAGTGTTCAAGACGCAAGCTGAACGTGAGGAAGACCAGAAAAGCTGCGGCGGCGCCCACATAATAGAATCGCCCGGGGGCGAAACGAAAATGATAATCGAAATAGATGAAAACCTGTTCCCCCAAGAAAAGGTTTCAGCCTTCCAGGGAGAGCTGGACTTTGTCCTCGCCTCATACGAAGTCAAGTGGTAAGCGGGAAAGAAAGGCAAGTCGCTGGCTAGTTTAGGAGCATCAATGGCTTCGCGGCGCCTTTCAGTTTGGAGTGAGGCGGATTTCTGATTGTTCATCTGAGGTTCTTCGCTCTCGGCGCGGAAGCACACGGCAGAAAGAATGTGTCCAGCGGGGTGGCATGCTTCTCAACGCGGGATATTACCTGCACAAATCTAGCTTCGGGGATTGGAAGCAACTATGAAAGAAACCAAGCAAGAGCGAAGAGGCAGACGGCGAACAAAGGAAAAAGCCAAAATGCCCCAACATGCTAGGAGCCTAGCACGGGTGTATAAAGACGCTGTATCCAAGAGAGCTGCTGGTGCTGTGAGGATACACAACCGGGCAGCTTGAAGCTGAGCGATCGGTATGATGAAGAGATTCCTTCTCAGAGGCCCAGTAATTGTCTTGATTTGCTTTGCTATTGGCTTCGCCATAGCTACGGTCGTGTTTGGCAGCTCCACCTAATTCAGGGCAGCTAGGTTCTCGTCTTCAAGCACTCGACCAAAGCCAAGGGTTCTGGTTAATGAGGTGGTCATGTTCGGCGATCGCACGGGAGAGCTGGTTTCTCTGTGCCGTTCACCATGACTCTTTTCCTTCTGGAGCAGGCAGCAAGATTCTTTGCCCCATTCGTCTGTCTAAGCATGATAGATCATGCCACAGATGGAAACCAGAGAGCTTCCATCCGCGCTGGCGGGGCATTGGGCGTAGCCCACCGAGGAGCCCTTAACCCCGGACAACACGGATTCTGCAACGTATATCGGAGGCATCCCACAGACGCGCCTCTGGTCGGCTTCACGCTGTATCTCCTCAAAGAAATCCTCGGCTTGTGCGTGGCTCATTATGTCTATCAGCTTCTGGTCCTGCGAGGCTAGCCTGGCTCGCCCCACGAAGTCCACGGGATATTGGTCTCCAAAGGCGGGGCCCACGTGGGCAAGGTCGCCTGCGGCTACGACAAGCGTCCGCCAGCGTGCGCCCACTCCTTTCAGCGTTTTGATAGTGGCTGATATGTGGGCAGACTGCGAAGGACTCTCTCCACGGTCAATGAACTGTCTGAAGGAGCCACAGAGGATAGGGAGTATATGGCACCGCCTGCTACCAAGCAAATAGTGTAGCCAGACGATTGCTGCTTCGACTGAGTGTTCCACACGGTGGTGAAGTTCGTGGCGAAAGGCGTCATCCCCAGCCTGCTCAGCGATCTCATTTACCACATCTTGGGCTGTCGGTAGTATGCCCAACGGGGTTTCGTAGTTCTGTCGTGTTAGGGTAACCGTGCCTTCACCTCCATTGTGATCAGTTCCCAGGATAACGACAAGTTCAGCTTCATTCACTGCCGCCTTCGCCTTTGCCCACACCCTGGCATAAATAGGCCCACCTCTGAGAAAGTCGATATGAGGACTGACTAGACCTTTCACTTCGCTCAAGGATTCCGTGTCTACGTCCTCCGCTTGATCGAAGTACCTCTGCAAGAAGGCGGCCAATTGCCCAGCGTCGGCTGGATAGCAGCTCCCTGCAAGCACAGGTGGCCGGGAAGGAGCAGAGTGGAAATCCTTAGTGGCCAATGCATAGGCCTGTAAGAAACGCTCATTGTCCAAAAACAAGGCGTCATCCAGCTCAAGAGTAAGCCGCTCTAGGACGGGGGTGCTCAGACGGGTTCCAGAACGCAGCTCGAACCCGGCCCTGATTGTCTCTATGTCCCGAGTTCCATCTAGCAGAGGTAGTACTGGCGTCAGATGTCTCGAGACGAATAGCGTCCTCGTGCTTATGCCAAGCGGGTCGCTAAGCAGAATCCCTTGCTGTCCTCCGGTTACAGTCGGCTGAGTTCGGACTTCTCTGATTTTGGGATTCATCACTCGAGAATGAGTCTGTGGGCTGTTGTCCTTAGGCTCCACCCGAAAAAGGTGCAAATCTATTGTATTTGCTTGGCGGTATGTTTTCAAGGGATGCCCAAGGGCATCTTGATAGCCACGGTTCGCCTTTGTGACCAACCTTGCGGACTCACTGTCTGGCGCGTAGATGGCAAAGACGTTGTGCTGCTACACTGACGGCTTTGGGCTTGGCTGGGGCGACTTGGTGTCTCCATTGGTTCACCTCTCTGGTATCACGCTTCAGAGCCGCGCATTCTCAACCCGCACAAGGCTGGAGCCTCGCCCATGGGGTATTGGAAGAGGCCCAAGCCCAGTATTGGATCTTCACTGAACACTGGAATGCTGGCAGAACCATTGCATATCCACCGCTAAGACTAGCTCGCCTTGCTGCGGGGCGACGGAATTGCTATACTAGCGGGATTGAGTTATGAAGCTGTGGCGAAAGCCTTTCGATTATGCAGAGAAGGCCGCAAAGCTAGGCCGTGTGTACATTGATAAAGAAAGGTGCAAGGGTTGTGGCTTTTGCGTAGAGTTCTGTCCCAGACAAGTCCTTAAGATGAGTTTGGAACTGAGTCCTAAGGGATATAACTTGGCTGTGGTGGACGATGAGAGCAAGTGTCTTGCTTGCGGTTTTTGTGAGCTAGTTTGCCCTGAGTTTGCCATAAGACTCTCCACAATAATTAATACTGCTGCCGACAACTAGCAAGATAGGCCCATGACTGAGAATCAAGGACTAGAGGGAGAATTCTTCATTAATGGGGACGTAGCATGTGCCGAAGGCGCGATTAGTGCCGGCTGTCGCTTCTTTGCTGGCTATCCTATTACACCAGCCACCGAGGTGGCTGAGAGAATGAGTACACGGCTCCCTCAGGTGGGGGGCGTCTACATACAGATGGAGGATGAACTTGCCTCGATGTGTGCTGTGCTTGGCGCATCCTGGGCAGGCGTTAAAGCCATGACGTCTACCTCCGGGCCGGGATTCAGCCTGATGATGGAAAACATCGGGTTGGGGGTGATGCTGGAGACTCCCTGTGTAGTGGCTAACATTCAACGAGCCGCTCCCTCTACTGGATTACCTACCATGGTGGGGCAAGGGGACATGATGCAAGCTCGATGGGGCTCTCATGGGAGCTACGAGATAATTGCCCTGGCTCCTAGCTCTCCACAGGATATTTTCGATCTTACTATCCTCGCATTCAATCTTTCAGAAGAATACCGTGTTCCCGTGTTGATTATGTCTGACGAGGTTGTGGGGCATATGAGTGAGAAGGTAGTCATCCCACGCGTACCACCCGAAGACCTTGTATGTCGGCGACACCCCGAGGTAGGCCCAGACGATTATTTGCCTTATGAGCCTGATGCCAATCTTGTTCCATCCATGGCTGTGGCAGGGGAAGGATACCATTTCCACGTAACCGGCCTAACCCATGACGAAAGGGGTTATCCGGTGATGACTGTTGAGGCGCAGGATCGCTTGGTACGTCGTTTGGTCGACAAGATACGACTGAACAGGCGCGACATAATAAGATACAAAGAAGTCGAACTTGAGGATGCAGATATCATACTCTGTGCCTATGGAGTCTCCGTCCGCATTGCCCAAGCGGCAGTAAGGATGGCGCGGGATGAGGGAATTCGAGCAGGCCTATTGCAGCTGATAACGGTATGGCCTTTTGCCGAAGAGCGTATCAGAGAGCTCTCGCTGCAAGCTAAGGCATTCGTAGTCCCCGAGATAAACTATGGTCAGATCGTGCTAGAGGTGGAAAGGTGTGCTGGAGGTAGAGCCAGAACAATACTTGTACCTCACATGGGTGGGAGCGTGCATTCCCCCCAGGTTATTCTTGAGGCAATACGGGAAGCGCACAGTGATTGATGACCCGAATGTGGAAAACCGGTCGATCGAAAGATACCTAAGGCAGGATAGGCTGCCCCATATATGGTGCTCTGGCTGTGGCATTGGGATAGCCGTGGATTGTTTTCTCAGGGCCATTGACCGCGGCAACATAGACCCTGATAAGCTGTCTTTGGTTTCAGGAATAGGCTGTGCTGGCAGGGTAGCGGGCTACGCTAAGCTCGATTCGTTTCACACCACTCACGGCCGTGCCATTCCCTTTGCCACTGGGTTGGTACTGGGAAATCCAGAGCTGACTGTGGTGGTATTCTCCGGAGATGGGGACCTCGTAGCTATAGGCGGCAATCATTTGATACACGCTGCCCGCCGCAATATCGATATGACCGTTATCTGTGTGAATAACTTCAACTACGGTATGACTGGCGGGCAAGTGGGGCCTACTGCTCCCCTTGAAGCTCGGACCACTACCACTCCTTACGGCAATTATGAGCCTGCTTTCAACCTGCCCTATCTGCTGTCCGCCAGTGGGGCATGCTACGTAGCTAGGTGGACTGTGCTACATGCACGTCAACTGGAGAGAGCTATTGCTGAAGCCATGACTAGACCGGGCTTCAGCTTTGTAGAGGTCGTCAGCCCCTGTCCTGTGGTGTACGGTCGTATGAACAGGGAACCAAAGGGTCTGGATTCTATGCATTACTATCAAGAGAAAAGTGTAGTACGAAATGGTGCGGACCCCAAAGATGCGGATATGGAGTTGAATGGACCTATCGTAGTGGGCAAGTTTGTAGATATAGCACGGCCCACACTTTGGGATCGCCTCCGCCAAGTATCTAACAGGGCGCGGGAGAAGGTCAAGGCGAAGGTATAGCCAAGCATGGATAACCCAATATCCTTCAAGGCAGCTCGTTTAGAGGCCAATGGATAGGAAAGAGATCAGAATAGCTGGGTTTGGTGGCCAGGGCATTGTGCTGTCGGGCTCCATCCTGGGCAAGGCCGCTTCGATATATGATAATGGGTTTGCCTCGCTCACGCAGAGTTACGGGCCTGAGTCTCGCGGTGGCTCTTGTCGCGCTGAGGTAGTAATCAGCGATATCCCTATCGACTATCCCTACGTAGTGAGGCCTCAGGTGCAGATCATCCTATCGCAAGAGGCCTACGGCGAATATGGCCGAAATGCGCCGTCAGGCGCGCTGGTAATCGTCGATTCGGATTTGGTGGCTATTGACCCATCCCAGGACCCTGAGCCCCTTTCCATCCCGGCTAGCCGCATGGCTCAGGACTTGGGACGCGTGGTAGTGGCCAATATCATCATGCTGGGATTTCTGGCTGCGATAAGCGATGTGGTGTCGTACGACGCTCTTAAGGATTCCATCTTGGATTCCATACCGGCAGGGACCGAAAGTTTCAATATGAAGGCCTTCGAGTTAGGCTATAATTATGGCGTTGAGCATGGTGGAAAAGTCTGACACTCGCCAATCTAAAGCGGTGGCTGTCGTTGGTGGCACGGGTGCTGCTATGGAAGCTGCGCTGACCCTGGCCCAGATGGGGGCTGAGGTTAAGCTGATCACAGCATCCCCCGCGTTGGGCTGGGATGTTGCTGGCGGCTCTGCACCGGGTGACTCCTCCTTGGATCAACGTTTGCTCTGGCCTCTTTTACTACGAGCAAAGAGTCATCCTCTGATAACGTTGTATACCGGCGCTGAGGTAGAGTCTGTAAAGGGGAACAAGGGTGATTTCAGGATGCAGGTTGTACAGCGTCCCCGCTATATACGTGAGGATCTCTGTGCCGGTTGTGGTCGCTGTCAAGCCGAATGCTCAGCGAGAGTTACCACGCTGTTGGGAGGCCAGAAAACAACACATACTGCTATCCACACACCACTTTTGGGGGCAAGGTCTGTCCCCTCAGCGTATGTGATAGACAAGAACGGGCTTGCTCCCTGCCACGTGGGATGTCCCTTGGGCATCAACGTTCAGGGATTTGTTTCGCTGCTGGCGAATGGCAAGACAGATCGGGCGCTAGCGCTGATCAATGAGGTGGCGCCGCTCAGCGGGATACTGGGCCGGGTTTGCCAACATCCCTGTGAGGACAATTGCAGTCGGGCCCAGGTTGACAGCGCGGTATCCATACGAGCACTTCATCGCTACGCTGCGGACAATGCCGGCGGTAGTATTACATACAGTCGCAAGTATCCCGCCAGTTCTTGGGCAGGAAGGATAGCCATAGTGGGTAGTGGCCCTGCAGGGCTGACTGCTGCTTGGCAGCTCGCACGTTTGGGATACTCCCCTACAGTGTTTGAATCTCACGGGGTCATTGGTGGGATGTTGGCCACTGGTATTCCTCGTTTTCGCCTTCCCCGAGAGGTGCGTGAGAGGGAAATCGGAGCCATTATCAAAGGTCTGGGCATAGACGTAAGGACAGGGATAACCGTGGGGCGTGATGTGACCGTTGCTTACCTCAAGGAGCGTGGTTATCGAGCCTTTTTCTTATCCATAGGTGCTGAGCGTAACAACAAGCTTAACATACCAGGTGAGGAGCTTGAGGGAGTGGTCGACTGCATGTCGCTGCTGCTGACTCTGAATCTCAAAGTAGATACCTTCGTGGGCTCGAATATAGTGGTCATCGGCGATGGGAATAGCGCCATAGACTCTGCTAGAGCCGCAATCAGGAGAAGCAAAGGCACGGTCGGGGTTCTAAGCTGGACCATCCCCGAGGAGTTAACTGCCGCTGAAGAAGAGGTGGAAGAGGCGCTGCAAGAAAGGGTATCTATAGAATATCGCACCGTCCCTGTAGAATTTGTGGGAGAAGGAGGCAGGGTTACCGGGATACGTTGTCAGCGAACAAGATTGACTAGTGAGATTATGGCTAACGGGCGCCATAGGCCAGAGCCGATACCGGACACAGACTTCATCATAGAAGCTGACCATGTGGTAGTGGCCGTAGGCCAGTCACCCAATGCCGCACAGTTGAATATGTACGGGCTGGCAATCGATAGCAGGACTGGGGTCATTCAGGTGAATCCTGTAACGCTTGAGACCACTATTCCCGGGGTGTTTGCCGGCGGTGACTGCGTTACGGGACCTAACAATGTTGTGGAGGCTGTGGCCGCTGGGCTCAAAGCAGCGGAGTCCATAGATAGGTATATACAGGGGCGTGACCTCGAGGTGGGGCGTAGCGTCGAACCACCACAGACTGCTGAGATCGATATTGAGACAATAGAAGTATCGCCCTATAAGCGGGCTTCCACGCCTGTTATCCGGCTCCGAAAGAGGCTCAATAGTTTCGAGGAAACCTTGATGGGACTTTCAGCGGAGGCAGCACAGAGGGAGGCCCAGCGTTGCCTCAATTGTGCCTTGTGCAGTCAGTGCATGGAGTGCGCCAGAGTATGCGAACCGGGCGCAGTCTTCCATGACGATAGCACAAGGCGTTTTGAGGTGGAAGCCCAGGCCATACTCAGCTTTCCTTCTGATTTAGAACGCGATGACGCTGGGAAGGAGAGCGCCGCAGAGGGTGTGTATGTAGTTGCTCCTGGCAGAAATGGCGAACTGACTCGCGAGTTGGTGAAGGCCATGGCGGTGGCGTTGGAGACTGCTGTTGAGATCAAACCACCCCGGCCGGAGCAGATCCAAGGCTGGGACTTCACGGAAGGGGACACAAACCTAGATCAGCCTCGTTGGCCTTCACAGCAATCTGAGAGCGGGATCGGGCGTACCGGTGTTTTCTTATGTCGCTGCGGCGGAGCTATCAGCGCCGTCATAGACTTCAAAACAGTGGCCAGGAAGCTGGCAGGTTTTCCTGGGGTAACTTGTGTTCGAGAGATGTCGGAGGCCTGTACTGAAGCGGGAGCCAAAGAGATAGCAAAGCAGGTGATGTTATGGGAATTGGATCGGGTGGTGCTTGCAGCTTGCAGGTGCTGTAATTTGGAGCAGGTGTGCTACAGCTGCACGGATAGACGGGTGATGTGCCAACACTATCTGAATCAACATCTTGTCTTGCCCCACAACACGATTGTGGAGTTCGTTAACATTCGAGAACAGTGTGCTTGGGCGCACAAGGATGATCCGGAGGATGCCTCGCGCAAAGCCGTGCAAATAATCGCGTCGGGGGTCGCCCGTGCCAGGCTTGCTGTGCTACCGGATGTTGGGAAGAAGCCTATCCTGCCGAGCGCTCTCATCATCGGTGGGGAGCTTGTTGCCATAACCGCAGCGAGAGCTTTGGCATCCCGGGGCTACCAGGTTGCGCTTCTGGCCAGGCGAGGGTTGAAGCAAGCTCAAGGTGAGGATGGGGAAACGACCGCACAGATGCTTGAGCAACTCCGGGAGAATGGTGTAATAGTCAAGCCTTGGCCTGACGCCTTGGAACTCCGTGGCTCACCAGGAAATTACGAAGCTGTGGCGCAATTTGGTTCTCAGGTCGATTGTGTGACTACTGGCGCGGTGCTTGTGGATATGCAAGAGCTCAACAAAGGAGTGTCTCCCCTCATCAGCACAAGCTCCAGTGGCCGGCTTCTGGATCGAATCATGTCCCAGGTAAACGATTCAGGTTACCTCGCCACTGTAGGGGCTGACCTTCTGCGGGAGATGACTATTGGGGAGACGTCCGGAGTGTTCCTGCTCCCACCCGATGGTGCTGAGTTGCCACAGGATCAAGTCCTACACGGACTGGCTGCTGCAACTCGGGTTTCGACCTACCTGGATCAGGGAGGCGTAGGCCCTCGGGCTATGGCGGTAAGCATAGACACCAGACTGTGCCGTGGCTGCGGTAGTTGTGCTGCCATATGTCCCTACGTGGAGATGAGAGAGCATGCCAATGGGATGGTATATGCCTATGTTGATAGGGCCCTCTGCCTGGGTTGTGGAGCATGCATCGCTAGTTGCCCTACGGGTGCCATAAGCCAGCATGTCCAGAGTGACAAGCAGATAGTCTCTACCTTGCGTTGTATGCTTCGTCCAGGTCAGAGACTAGTTGAGGTGTGATAGGCAAATTGAGTCCTGAAGTGTTGGTTTTCGCCTGTAATTGGGATGGCTGGAGTTGCATTGAGACAGCAACCAATCTAGGACTTCACTACCCTGCATCGGTAAAGGTGGTCAAGGTGAGCTGCCTCTCGAGGGTACACGTAGGCCTAATACTCAAGGCTTTCGAGTTTGGAGCAGAGGGCGTCATGCTCCTTGGCTGTGAAGAAGGTAGATGCCGCTTTGGTGCTGATAGTGGACATGTTGTCGAGGAATACCAAAGGGCTCGGAGTATCTTAGAGATGCTGGGGATTTCAAAAGGCAGGCTGGTTCTCGTTCAGCTTCCTGCATTTGATGGCCGCCAATTCGTTGATGAAGCAATGAGCTTGATTGGCAAAATCGAGCAAATAAGGGCTGTCAGACGCCCTAGAATCGTGGGTCCCAGGCTGATCCAGAATATTAAGGTGTAATCAGATTTTTGACTTGATATTTGGGGAGACACATATCTGAGTGTTCGATTTTCAGACCGTCGTAAACGATACCAAGGTACGTCTCTGCCTTGATTGTGGCAAATGTACTGTAGTCTGTCCTGTGGCTGGGTACGATCCTGACTTCAACCCTCGCCTCATAGTACAGGCAGCCCTGAGGCACAATGCCAGCGGCCCCACGGACGAAGGAATCTGGTCTTGCATCAGTTGCAGGATGTGTGTGGAGCGTTGCAACTATAGTGTGAAATTCACTGATTTCATTACGTTCTTGAGGTATAAGGCGCTAGAACAGGGAGCCGAAGTAGAATACAGTCATGGTGGAGCACCTCAATCTATTATGCACATAATGTCTCACAGGGATATCAGACAGAATCGACTGTGCTGGCTTCCCGATGATGTTGAAATAGCTAAGCAGTGTGATACCGCCTTCTTTGTGGGCTGCGCCCCTTATTTTGATGTCCTGTTCAGCGATCTTGGGGTGAGAACGCTCGAAGGTTCCAAGGGAGCGCTCAGACTGCTGAACCGAGCCCGGATACCTTTCACTCTTCTGCGTAACGAACGTTGTTGTGGGCGCGACTTGCTTCTGGCGGGAGACCTGGAGGGATTCCTAGCCCTGGCCCGGGCTAACGTGCAGGAGTTCAGCAGGCGGGGGATAAAGAATGTCATCACTAACTGCCCCGAATGCTATTACACGCTCAAGGTGGATTATCCCAGGTTCTTGGAGAATTGGGACATTAATGTCATGCACATGACTGAGGTGATAGCTCCGCTCATTGAGAGTGATCAGTTGACTTTGGGTACGTTGGGGCGAAGGGTCACCTATCACGATCCCTGTACACTGGGAAGGTATTCAAGGATATTTGACCAGCCGCGTCGCATCTTGGCCTCGATTGAGGGCCTGGAAGTGGTGGAAATGGCTGATAATCGAGAGAAGGCGCTGTGTTGCGGTGCCAGTCCGTGGGTGCACTGTGGCGCGGTGAACAAACAGATACAGAAGGAACGTCTGGGCCAAGCCGGAGCCACCGGAGCTGATATCTTGGTTACTGCCTGTCCCAAGTGCCAAATACATCTCAAATGTGCCCAAACGAACGCGCAGAACAACGATGTGTGTCAGATCCAGGTCCAGGACCTATTCCATCTCGCGGCGGAATCGTTGTTGCGAGAGGAGCCAAGCTAGTTGACGCAAGAGGAACTCAGAATAGGTGTTTTTGTCTGTGACTGCGGGCTTAATATAGCCGGCTCCGTTGATTGTGAAGAGGTAAGAAAATCGGCGGAGGAGCTTCCCGGAGTCGTGGTCTCGGTCAGAAACAAGTACACTTGCGCCGACCCTGGTCAGCAGGAGATACAGAAACACATTCACGAGTACAAGCTTAACCGCGTGGTTGTAGCCTCCTGTACTCCGAGGATGCATGAGCCGACCTTCCGCAATTGTGTTGCCGAAGCCGGGCTCAATCCCTACCTTTTTGAGATGGCTAACATCAGGGAGCAGTGTAGCTGGGTACATCTACATGACAGGGAGGCGGCGACCAAGAAGGCCAAAGATATCGTGAGAATGGCTGTGGCCAGAGCACGGCTTCTTCAGCCGCAGGAGGATACAGCGGTACCGGTCACCCATGCCGCTTTAGTGATAGGCGGAGGAGTAGCCGGCATCCAGGCAGCTCTCGACCTGGCTGATGGTGGCCATCAAGTCTACTTGGTGGAGAAAGAGCCATCCATTGGAGGGAACATGGCCTGCTTGGATAAGACCTTCCCCACCATGGACTGCTCGATATGCGTGCTGGGACCTAAGATGATGGATGTGGGACGTCATCCTCGCATAGACCTCATGACCTACAGCGAGGTAGAAGAGATATCGGGGTATGTCGGCAACTTCAAGGTGCGTGTGCGTAAAAAGGCCCGCTATGTGGATGAGACGGTGTGCAACTGTTGTGACCGTTGTGCTGAGGTGTGTCCTGTAGTTGTGCCTGATGGCTTCCAGCAAGGCTTTTCTTCGCGTAAGGCTGCGTACATTCCGTTTCCTCAGGCAGTGCCGTCTTCTTATCTTATCGACATGGAGCACTGTTTGGGGAACAACCCTGTTGCCTGCGACAAGTGCCTTGATGTTTGTGATCAACACTGCATCGATCTGAGCATGCAGGATGAACTGGTAGAGATCGATGTGGGCGTGATTATCGTGGCTACGGGCATGGACGTCTACGACCCTACCGCTTTGGACGAGTATGGCTATACCCGTTTTGAGAACGTTATCACTACCTTGGAGTTTGAAAGGCTGATATGTGGTGGCGGGCCTACCGATGGCAGACTGGTGCGTCCGTCTGACTATCAGATTCCCAAACGCATTGGCTTCATTCAGTGCGTGGGCTCGAGGACTGAAAACCGCGGCAATCCCTACTGCTCTAATGTGTGCTGCATGAATACGATCAAGGATAGCCTTCTCATAGATGAGCACTACCCTGACAGCGAAATCCATGTTTTCTACACGGATATCCGCGCCTACGGCAAGGGGTTTGAAGACCTCTACCGTCGTTCCAAAGAGGTAGGCGTGCACTATGTTCGGGGCTTGCCGGGCGAAGTGATTGAGGATCCCGACACCAAGAACCTCAAGGTTAGGGTCGAGAATACCACCACGTGCAAAGTGGAAGAATATGACCTGGAGATGGTAGTGCTCTCCGTGGGATTACAGGCAAGAGAGGATTTGAAACACCTTACCAACATCGTAAACGTTTCGCAGACCGCTGATGGGTTTGTAATGGAGGCGCATCCCAAGTTGAGGCCTGTAGATGCGCCCACACCGGGCATATTCTTCGCTGGCTGTGTTGAGTCTCCCAAGGATATAAAAGACAGCGTCACTCAGGCTAGCGCAGCTGCAGCCAGGAGTTCGATACTGTTGAATTCAGACACTCTACGCAGCGATGCTGTCAAAGCGGTGGTGGACCTTGACAAATGTACCTCCTGTGGAGTGTGTGCCCGGGTATGCCCCTATGGAGCAATCGAGGTAGATGTGAAGTCCAAGAGCGGGGCCCATGTGATTACAGCCGCATGTGCAGGTTGTGGCGTTTGTGCCGCGGAGTGTCGCTTTGGGGCCATAGCGATTCAACACTT
>CAZHQV010000009.1:0-30658 GCA_964534285.1 uncultured Dehalococcoidales bacterium | reverse complement strand
TGGAAAAGGCGGGAAGTCTCTCACTGTGAGTGGTACCAAAAATGGGGGCACCCCAGAGAAAGAAACGTTTGCTAGGACATCTTAACTGGCTGATAGACACGGGGCAAAGGCTCAAGACGGCCGACGCTAAGACTGTACGGGTACTAGAATTTCGTCATCAAGAAGATGATAGAGTCCTGTCAGAGTGGGCTAAGCATTTTAGAAATCATTATTGTCTAGATGGTGAGATTGATATTCTGAGAAAAGGTACTAGTTATTCTCGCGCAGAATACTTGAACGAAATAAAATTTCCTGATGCTTCAGTAACACCGGGGCCAAGTATACGCGCAGGTGACTTCGGCGAAATTCTGGTAGCAGATTACCTTCAATATTTGTTAGGGTATTGGGTTCCGCGTACGCGATATTGTGATAAGTCTGCACGGAATGAATCTACCAAAGGCTGCGATATCATAGGGTTTAAAATCTTGAATGAGGGGCGAGAGTCGACAAAAGACACGCTTGCTGTTTACGAATCTAAGGCTCAATTTACTGGCGGTAAATCAAACAATAAACTTCAGGAAGCAGTGCAAGATTCGGCAAAAGACGTTATTAGGAAGGCCGAGTCGCTAAATGCGATTAAGCAACGCCTACTTGGCAAGAAAAAAACTGGCCTATCATTGCGAGTAGAAAGATTTCAGAATCCGGAAGACCACCCTTATAGAGAAATTTCTGGAGCTGTGGCACTGTTTTCAACAGCATGTTATGCCCCGACACATGCGTCAAAAACTGACGCGTCCAAGCATCCGAATAAAGATAACCTTGCGCTCATTATTATTCATGGAAAGGATATGATGAAACTCGTTCATGAACTCTACAGGAGGGCTACAGATGAAGCCTGAAAGTAGATCTCAGACTCTCTTGAGCATTACTCGTTCAAAAGCAAAGATGTATGAATATAACGTTCCGGAGGAGTACCACATTACTATTCCGACAGACCCAGCAAGGCTCTTTGACCTGACTATTGGCTTGCTTGGAGACGTTGCTGCACAGACCAATTCAGAGTCTCCAAACCAAGACTACCTAAACGAGCTTAAAGATAGCCTCCAATTCTCTGCTCGCTTCTTCGATGCCTATCTGCAGTCACGACTACAACAGGATTTTGATCCATATTTAATATTATTGGGATCTACTTCTTACTACTTATGTGGTGTGCCTGGCAGCTCACGCATTCTTGCAGCCCACCTTAATGAAGATCATCTTGATCTGCAATGCCTTGGTTTGGAGCGCTTCTTACTCTGGCTTCTTCGGTGGAATCTATCGACTTATTCCGATGACTCGGGCCAACTATACGGAGAATCTATCAACAACATTTCGAAGTGGCTGGTGCGGTTTTATCGTAGCGGTGAGGGGCGTGATCAGCTATTCGAGAACGCTTTGCACTTAAGGCGAAAAGCTTACGATTTGGGCACACCGCGACAGTTGCTCTTTGCGGATATCATCTGCGCTGTGGTGAAAAGGCGTTTTGAAAACTCAGCGTGGTATTCCTTGCCCACATATTCTGAGATTCCGGTGGAAAAGTGGGCTGGTGTGTTAAGCAAAGAGACCTTCATGAGAGAACTATGGCCGGCGCAACACCTGCTGGGTGAAAAGGGGGTATACAAAGGAAGATCAGCAGTAGTGCAGATGCCTACAAGCGCGGGGAAAACAAGAGCAACCGAAATAATCATACGTAGCGCGTTCCTAGCCGGACGAACGTCGCTTGCTGTAATTGTAGCTCCGTTCAGAGCCTTGTGCCACGAAATCAGAAATAGCCTTTCAGCGGCATTTCGCGGAGAACCTGTCAATATCGATGAGTTGAGCGACGTCTTTCAAAGTGATTTTGATATTCAAGAATTACTTGCACAGAAGCAAATTCTGGTGATAACGCCTGAGAAACTTGTTTATGTCCTCAGACACAATCCTGAGATTGCAGAGCATATAGGTTTGTTAGTCTACGACGAAGGGCACCAATTCGATAGCGGCGCGCGCGGGATCACATACGAACTTCTTCTCACGTCATTGAAGTCCATGGTGCCAAAGACAGTACAGACTCTTTTAATCTCAGCGGTTATCAGAAATGCAGACTCTATTGGCAAGTGGCTCAACGGAGACGATTTTGAGTTAGTTTACGGGACTACGCTGATACCCACATATCGAACTGTTGCCTTTACAAGTTGGTTAGAATTGCGTGGGCGTCTTGAATTTGTAGATCAAGAAAACCCTGATCAAGGCGAGTTCTTTGTACCAAGAGTCATCGATCAACAGAAGCTTGATCTAAGGGGTAGACAATGGAAAGAAAAGACGTTTCCAGACAGGAATGACGGGCAGACGATTGCTTTGTTCTTGGGATTAAGACTAGTTGCAAACGGAAGTGTCGCGGTTTTCTGTGGTACGAAGCTCACTGCAAAGAATCTATGTGAAAAGGTCGTTGATGCTTATGAGAGAGGGCTCACCTTAAGAAAACCAGTCGATTCTTCTGACCCTGAAGAGGCTCAGCGACTAGCATACCTTTATGCCCGTAATCTTGGTGATGAAGCAACAGCCACGTTAAGTGCACGCCTAGGTGTGTTTACCCATCACGGCAATAGTCCACATGGAATCCGACTCGCTGTCGAACATGCAATGAAGACTCGCAAAGCAAGATTCGTCATCTGCACGTCTACACTGGCCCAAGGTGTCAATTTTCCGATTCGCTACCTAATAGTGACCAGTGTTTATCAAGGGGCTGAGCCAATTAAAGTTCGTGATTTTCACAATCTCATCGGACGTGCTGGTCGAGCTGATGAGCATACGGAAGGAAGTATCTTATTTGCGGACCCAGAAATATATGACCAGCGAGGATGGAGATGGAGACAGATTAAAGAACTCCTACGGCCAGAGAACTCCGAACCATGTTCAAGTAGCCTGTTGTCTATCTTTGAACTTTTGCATAGTGATGACCGACGATATCGTGTTGGCGTTGGAGCTTTGGATATCGTCTCTGCATATGTCGACAACACGTTAGATGAGCTAGTTGAAAGCATATCTTCCCAGCACGAGCAAGAAGGCTTCACAAAGGAAGGACTTGAGAATCAGATCGCCTGGAAGGTTAGCATAATCTCAGCAATCGAAAACTACCTGATGGCTCATTGGGACGAATCGAAGTCAGGATTAGAAGATGAAGAGGTAACTCAGTTGACAATGGGTACTCTCGCATACTTCCTAGCAGATGACGAGCAAAAGGAATCAATGGTAGAGATGTTTTTGACGCTTGCACGTAATGTTGAGCGTGGTGTTTCGGATGCATCTAGGAGAAGAATCTATGGTCGAACATTGTACGGTGTACAGACGTCTATCAAGATTGAGGACTGGGTAAAAGAGCATATCGAAGAGCTAATAGCGTGTAAAGGGAATGATGAATTATTGACGATCATATGGCCGATATTAGCAGGAAACATATCGAATAATACATTCAGGAAGTGCGATCCTGCAGCAGTACTGCGCGACATTGCCCTGGAATGGACTCACGGGAAGACCTTTGATGAGTTATTTACGATCATGTCAGAGTCAAATGCACGCATAATTGCTGGAACACAAAGAAGGCAACCGAAGCTCGAATCTGTTGTCGACATTTGTGAGAATGGCTTTGCTTACGATGGCGCACTAGTTGTTGCGGCGATAACCGAAATTATGAAGCTTGTTCGACCTCAAGGTAGTGAAGAACTTATTATCAGGCTACTGGAATTCCAGAAAAGACTGAAATATGGGTTACCAACCCCCGCGAGCATTGTGCTGTATGAGCTGGGCTTTGCCGACAGGGTAGTCTCTATTGATGTTGCTTCAATTCTTGCGAATGTGACCTTGGATAGAAGCTCGATTGTTCAGACCATGAGGCGAAACGAGCAGCAGTTTCGAGCACTGCTTGAGAAGTACCCATCTTATTTCATTGAAAGGCTTAACAACTTGCTGTAAGAGCCAATTATCAAACCTTCTTTCTATATAGTCATCCTGCCAACTAGAGCTTGTTTCATTGCCTACGGAAAAAAGGGGCCTGAGGAAACTCCTCATGGCACGTCCCTAACTTAGAGCAGGGTACAACATGTGCGGTTTGAGGCGCAAGATCACACGCATTAATCCGTACCATAGGATTGGGAACACAGTTGGTTGTCCCTGAAGACGGTGCCTTTGTCAACGCGTATCAGGATGCTGCGTACGGGAGATTCTCTTTGCTCTGTACCTATCCTTCTGGTTGAATAGCGATAAGTCCTTGTAGCCTTTTCTAATTCTTGCGCTGTGGGTGACGTCCTTGGCAATGAAGTATGTGTCTCCCCGCGAAAAACTATGCTTCCTGCCGCCTACGGTTAATTCGATTTCACCATCCAAGACGACTCCCCATTGCGCGTCGTGCGAATGCTCAGGAACCTCCACGTCGTTTTCGAAACTCATGAAGACGAACTGCTGATTCTCCCCTTGAAAGAGATGTGACTGTACACCTTCGATAGGAATGTCCGCTTCTGGTAGATTTGTAATTATCTCTGGAAAGAAGTCCTTTTCCAGCATTTTAGAATCCTCCGTTTGCTGTCGGCCCACAGCATTTTGGATTTGAAAACCTTCACCGAAAACGCGATATCATAGCTAATACACCCTTAGGGCCCCGGTTCGCTCACAGTACCGCGTGGGTGGGTTGGGAAGTGCTGTGCGAGCGCTTGGATCTCAGCGCTGTGCTCGAACATGGAGCAGGCGAAGCGCTGCCGCTGGAGGAGAGTTGGGTGCTCCCTAATAGCGCGCAGGAAGGGCGACTGGCACGCTGCCATCAGGCCGCCTTGACGGATGTTGTCGCAAGTGATGGGCATGAACGGGCAGGGCTCGACGTCGCCCTGCGAGTTGATGTGGAGAGACCCCCGTCCTGCCGCCGTGCAGCGATTATCCTCGCCATATTCGTCGTGAGGGAATTGGATGAGCACGATCGCCTTGCGGCGTCGCAGGTCGAGGACGCGCTGGCGGAAGGCGGCGCGCGCCGCTTCGTCCAGAGTCCACTCCGGCCTGGGGTCTGGGCCGCACGGTATGTATTCGATGAAGTAGCCGACAGAACAGCCGAGGGCGGCCATCTGGTCGACGAAGGCATCGGTGCCGAGGTGGTCGGTGTTGGCGGTGGTATTGGTGGCGGCGAAGCCAAAGCAGGCCCGGGCGTCGCGGAGGCAGCGAAAGGCGTAAATGGCTGCTTCATAGGCGGTGGGTCGGCGCCGCTCGTCGGTGTCGCTGGGAAAGCCCTCGATGCTTACGAGCAGAATGACGTTGCCACTCCGGGCGATGCGCTTCGCGGTCTCGGAGGTCATGAGGGAGCCGTTTGTGATGGGGACGAAGAGCAGGCGACGGTGGCGGGCCATGAGATCGAGCATGTCGTCTCGCAGCAGCGGCTCGCCACCGGTGACGACAACGGCGAGGACCCCGAGTCCCTCCGCTTCTGTAAGGAGAGTGTCAAGCTCGTCGGTCGAGAGCTCATTGTCCATGGGCCGGCCCCGCGAGTAGCAGCCTAAACAGTTGTAGTTGCAGCGCATCGTCGGGCTGATGGCCACGACAGAGGGGACTGGTCCGTCAATCTGGCGTTCGTGCCGCACGCGCCGATGCTTCGCCTGCCACAGGCGCCAAGCGACCGGCAGGAGGAATGCCATACGGCGTGGGCTGGTACGTGCCCACTTCCACAGCGCCGACATGACTAAATCGCCGACGCCCTGCTCACGGCCTTGCGCGGCAAGCTCGCGGTTCAGCTTCCCTTTTATAGCCATGGGCTTGTCCGCTTGACCATTCTGCTATCGGTGTTTGGCCCAATGTCTCGATTATGCCGCATCTGCAAGAGAGAAGTCGGCCGTAGGGTGAATCTGGGGGAAGCCTGGATTTGCGTTTTGTCCGCTGCGAGCCAAAGCTGATGAGAATACAAACGATGCATTATGGTGCTGGATAAGCCTCCGGCAAGCGAGTTAACCGTGGCCCTTTCTAACGGCTATTCTGCCCTCTCCCTGTTCAGTGAAACTGCCAATGTAAGCGGCATCGGCTACTCCATTACTGTGGAGTTCCCGGAGCAGGTCGTCAGTGTATTCTGATGGAATCGCAATCAGCAAACCACCTGAAGTCTGTGCGTCACAAAGGATGATTTTGGCTGTTCTTGAGATATCTTCGCTCCAATCAACGCTATCTGCAACGTAGTCCATATTATTAAGAGTGCCACCCGGAACGATACTCCCGGTGGCGAATTCCCAAGCCTCGCCGATTGAAGGTACGCTGTCGAGGGAAATCACCGCGTTAACCCGGCTGGCTCGGCATATTTCCCTGAGATGTCCCAGCAAGCCAAATCCGGTGACATCAGTGCAGGCGTTCACTGGAAATTGATTGAGCACCTGGGCTGCCTGGCGGTTGAGCGCACTCATTATCGCAATAGCGCGATTGACTGTTTTCTCGTCTGTCAAACCTCGTTTAATAGCGGTTGCGATAATTCCCACACCAATAGGTTTGGTCATAATGATTGCGTCGCCGGGTTGAGCACTGGAATTGCTGAGAATCCGCTTAGGATTAACAACGCCTGTGACTGCCATCCCGTATTTGGGCTCTGGGTCATCCACGGTGTGTCCGCCGATAATGCTGACACCAGCTTCCTTTGCTTTGTCCTGAGCGCCCTGGAGAATGCGTTTTAGGATTTCCAAGGGCAGACGATTTGATGGGAATCCCACAACATTGAGAGCGAACAGCGGTTTTCCTCCCATAGCGTAGATGTCACTGAATGCATTGGCTGCTGCAATGGCCCCAAAATGGTAAGGGTCGTCCACTATAGGTGTGAAGAAGTCAACCGTTTGGACGATGGCGGTATGCTCATCAAAACGATAGACAGCAGCATCATCTGCGGTCTCTGTTCCCACGAGAATATTCGCATCCTGTGGAACAGGCAAATCTGCCAAAATCTTTTCCAGCGCCTGAGGCCGCAGTTTGCAGGCGCAGCCCAATCCCGCCGTGAAGTGTGTCAACTTGATGCTTGTTAGATCTGTCGTAGTGGAAACAACCTCTGTCTGTGAAGGTTTCAACCGTTGAACTGCTGCGACAATGATTTCAATAGCCCGGTCTATCTCATCCTCAGTCGTCAGTCTGCCGGTAGAAAAGCGCACTGTTCCCATTGCATACTCCAGCGGAACCTGCATAGCAGCCAGCACTGGGGAGACATCGACAGAGTCCGAATGGCAAGCAGCACCGGCAGAAGCTGCAACTCCTTCAATTTCGGATAGAATTGTATTCGCTTCAATATTTGGGAAGCTCACACTCAAGGTATTTGGCAAACGCTTTTCCGGATGACCATTCAGTCTTATCTCTCCCAATCCCTTTTGCAGTCCGTTGTACAATCTATCTCGCATCGTTTTCATACGAAGGCTGTTTTTCCCCAGATCCCGTTTTGCGATTTCGCACGCCTTTCCCAATCCCACAATCTCCAATACGTTCTCTGTCCCTGCTCTTCTGTCCTGCTCGTGATCGGCTCCGTGGATTAGTTTCTCTAAACGGGTTCCGTGACGGATGTATAGAGCGCCAATACCCTTGGGAGCATACAGCTTATGTCCGGCAACAGATAAGAGATGCACTTGCAACTCGTCGATGCTTGTAGGGATTTTGCCGACCGATTGAGCCGCATCTGTGTGCAGGACGATCCCACGCTGTCTGGCAAGCTTGCTGATTTCTAGAATCGGTTGAACTGTTCCAACCTCGTTATTGGCGTGCATGATCGTAATCAGAATAGTCTGCGGTGTGATGGCTTTCTCCACCTCGGCTACATCCACAAGTCCAAACTCATCCACGGGTATATAAGTCACCTGAAAGCCATTGCCCTCGAGATACTTGCAGACCTCAATCACCGCTGGATGTTCAACAGTTGAGGTGATAATGTGATTGCCTTTGTGACGATTGGCAAAAGCCGATCCCTTGATGGCGTAGTTGTTCGATTCAGTTCCCCCACTGGTAAAGGTCACCTCATCCGGCTGACAATTCAGTAGATTCGCTACCTGCTTGCGAGCCTTTTCGATGGCTTTCTTGGCTTGAGTCCCATACGAGTGCGAACTGGAAGGATTGCCAAAATGCTCTTCGAGATAAGGCCTCATAGCCTCGGCGACTTCAGCATCAACGGGAGTTGTGGCGTTGTAGTCCAGATAGATAGGTCTCATTTGCAGCATCCTCCACTACGTTTCGCGTTGAGTCTCATCAATTTCGGCTAAGTGGTTGCTTGGCGACTCTTTGTTCGTTTGTCTCCAATAATCCTAGGCTACTGCGAATAAGTTGTCTCCGGCCTTCTGTGTACAGCCACCTCTATCCCTTGATGTCCTCTGGGCTGGCAATCCTGCCCAGAATAGCGCTTGCTGCGGCCACTGGGGGACCAGCCAGATAGACCTCTGACTTGGGGCTTCCCATTCGGCCGACGAAGTTGCGGTTGGTGGTAGAGAGGCAACGCTCGCCAGCAGCTAGGACTCCCATGTGACCGCCAAGGCAAGGTCCGCAAGTGGGAGTGCTTACCGCGGCTCCAGCTTCTATGAAGGTCTCTATCAATCCTTCTCTCAATGCCTGGAGATAAACTCGCTGAGAGCCAGGGATTATGATGCACCTTAGTTCGGTGTGCACCTGCTTTCCCTGGAGCAACTTGGCTGCCACTCTCAAGTCATCAAGGCGGCCATTGGTGCAACCACCAATCAGTACCTGGTTCAGCTGTATGTCACCCACCTGGCTTACGGGTTTGGTGTTAGAGGGAAGATGGGGAAATGCGACTTGAGGCTCAATCTTCGACACGTCATATTCGATGATTTTGGCATATTGAGCATCCTCATCTGACTGATATACTGAATAAGGATGAGATTGCGGAGCTTCGTCCGTGCCTGTCCAGAAATTGCTTCGGGACTCTGTCCCCTGCAATGAGAGGCGAGGAATCTCGGCCCTTGCAATGGCACCGTAGACATATTCTTCGGTCTTGTCATCAACATCAAAAATGCCAGCCTTAGCTCCGGCCTCAATGGCCATATTTGCCATGGTGAAGCGGCCATCCATTGATAATGCGTCGATTGCCTCGCCAGCGAATTCCATAACTGAATACAACGCTCCATCAACGCCAATGTCGCCAATGGTGTAGAGGATAAGGTCTTTGCCACCAACCCATGGGGGCAAGTCTCCCCGGTAAATGAACTTGATAGTCGGCGGCACCTTCATCCATATCTCGCCGGTAGCCATAGCCACGGCGATATCGGTTGAGCCCATGCCTGTGGCGAAGGCCGCCAAAGCTCCATAAGTGCAGGTATGGGAATCGGCACCAATTATGACCTGTCCAGGCAAGACCAGACCTTGCTCAGGCAAGAGCACATGCTCGATCCCCATTCGACCTACCTCGAAATACACCAAGTTCTGCTCCTTGGCGAACTCCCGCATTAGCTTTGCTTGCTCGGCAGAAGGTACATCCTTGTTAGGGCAAAAGTGGTCGGGAACCATCACAACCTTGTCAGGCTCAAACACCTTGCTTACTCCAAGCCGCTGGAATTCCTTTATTGCCAGGGGTGCTGTTATGTCATTAGCCAACACCAAACCAACCCTGACATTTATGAATTCACCAGGAGTCACTTTCACCCTATCGCTATGGGCAGCGAGGATTTTCTCAGCAAGGGTCATTCTGTTCTTCCTATTCACGAACCTTCGGTATTAGCAAGACGCCTATGGTGACAGCAGTAGTGAGAGCGGAGACCAAGTATAACCCGGCACCGGCAGCTAGACCTATTGCGGCGGTGACCCAAATGCAGGCGGCGCTAGTCAATCCCGCTAATCCACCGCTAGTCATATCGCGGAAGATAACGCCGGCGCCAATGAAGCCAATTCCAGCCACCACTCCAGCGGCAACTCGCGACGGGTCGGCGCTGCCGTTGAACCCATATATAGAAGCCAATGTAAATAGTGCTGCGCCCGCGGAAATGAGTATGTGCGTGCGCAGCCCTGCTACCTTGCCATGCCGTTCCCGCTCAAAGCCAATAGCTGCTCCCAATCCGGCAGCCAACAGCAGGCGCAATACCATTTCTGCACATTCAGGCATCTAAAGGCTTCCTCCTCTTTGCCACTTCACAGCCAAATGCGTATTCTTCATACCGGCTTTGGCTCTAGCCCTGGTGATACTAGCTAAGGCTCAAAAACCTCGGAGGCGTTGATTGCTACACCTGGGGCCAGAGTAGATTTCGGAGTCTCCCCTCTCCCAGGGATGGAAACGATTTCGAACGCCTTTCACCGAATGTCAGCACCCCAAGGCTTCGATGCTAAGTAGTAGCTGATGGAACCGTGACGAGCTCTCCACCTGATAGTCCGTAGCACTTGTTCTCAGAGTCCGGCAAAGTCCCATGGTCTCTGTAGCTAAACCTAACCTCAGGGTTTTGAGCCATCATGCTTGCCTTTCGCCGCCAGAAGGCGGTTTAGGGCATTCATATACGCTTTGGCGCTGGCCACAATGATGTCGGTGGCTGCCCCGCGCCCGGTGTAAGTCACACCATCGCTCTCGATTCGTATTAGGACTTCACCAATAGCATCAATCCCCTCGGTAACCGATTTGACAGTAAATTCTGTGAGCTTATTCGGTACGCCGACTATGCGGTTAATAGCCTTACATACAGCGTCTACTGGACCTGTGCCCAGAGCGGCATCAGCCAGGCTCTGGCCGTCAGGTTGAATAAGCCTGACCGTAGCTGTAGGCAGGCTGTGGTCACCGCAAGAGACTTCCACATGATCAAGATGATACACCTCGGTAACGGTGCGAAGCTCTTCAGCTACCAGGGACTCGATATCTCGGTCTGTGATCTCCTTTTTCTTGTCGGCTAGCTCTTTGAAGCTTCGAAAGGTGAGGTTCAGTGCCTCTTCACTCAAGGCATAGCCAAGCTCGGCTAACCTCTCCTTAAAAGCGTGCTTGCCACTTAGCTTGCTCAGCACCAAGGTACTTGAGGGAATACCTATCGATCTGGGATCGATAATCTCATAGGTGATGGCTTTCTTAAGCACGCCATCTTGGTGGATACCTGACTGGTGACGGAAGGCATTTGCCCCGATAATAGCCTTGTTAGGCTGAATGGAAAAGCCAGTGAGTTCGCTTACAAGCCGGCTTGTCCTGTAGATTCTGGCAGCATTGATATTGGTCGAAAGATCAAAGAAGTCGTGACGAGTCTTCAGGGCCATGACGATCTCTTCCAGCGAGGCATTACCGGCGCGCTCGCCGATACCATTGATGGTGCATTCAACTTGCCTCGCTCCCATCCGTATCGCCTCGAGGCTATTGGCTACCGCCAGGCCCAAATCATTGTGGCAATGAACGCTTACCACAGCCCTAGCGATGTTAGGCACGTTGGCAATAATACCTTTGATCAAGGCGCCAAATTCCTCAGGCATGGCATAGCCTACGGTATCAGGTATGTTAACTGTGGTCGCTCCGGCGCTAATCACTGTTTCCAAGATTTGGCAGATGTAAGCGATGTCGGCACGGCTAGCATCCATGGGTGAGAACTCGACGTCATCAACATAGTCCCTAGCTCGAGCTACCATCTCCCGGGAAAGCTTCAGGGCTTCCTCACGGCTCTTCTTAAGCTGATAAGAAAGGTGTATGTCTGAAGCTGAAAGGAAAACATGGATTCGAGGATGCTTTGCCTCTTTGACTGCCTCCCAGGTAGTGTCCACAGCGCCTACATCGGCGGAGGCCAAACCACAGATTACAGGGCGCTTGATCTCCTGAGCGATAAGGCGCACAGCCTCGAAGTCGCCAGGCGAGCTGGCAGGAAAACCGGCTTCGATAACATCCACGCCAAGCTTATCCAATTGCTTGGCTATTTCCAGTTTTTCTTGGGCATTCAAGCTTGCTCCCGCCGCCTGTTCCCCATCTCGCAGAGTGGTATCGAAAATGATTACTTTGTCCATTCAATCCTCAACGTGATTCTGTTCCAATTTCATCTGCTGCTCTGCTCGGTAGAATTTGAACTTGGTCTTCAAGGAGTTCTTCGCCCACAAAGGCGTACACGGCCTTCCGATACTTGTAGGCACTGTGGATGGATTCTTGTATTGGCTTACCTTTGTGAAAGACGTGATGCCTGAGACATCGCTGCTAACCGGATCAGGCACTTCGCTACTCATTTGTCACCCCTTCAGCCAGGGCATCATGTCCCTCAACTCTTTGCCCACGATTTCGATGGGGTGCTCAGCCTCCTTTCTTTTCAGGGCATTGAAGCTCGGGCGGCCAGCCTGATTTTCCAAAATCCATTCCGTGGCGAAGCTGCCATCCTGAATCTCAGCCAGGATTTGTCTCATCTCGTCCTTGACCATATCATCAATGACTCGTGGCCCTCGGCTGTAGTCACCGTACTCTGCTGTATCACTCACCGAGTAGCGCATATAACTCAAACCACCCTGATATATGAGGTCAACGATGAGCTTCAACTCGTGGCAAACCTCAAAATAGGCAATCTCTGGCTGGTAACCAGCCTCTATCAACGTCTCAAACCCAGCCTTGACTAGGGAGGAGACCCCGCCGCAAAGCACTGTTTGCTCCCCAAAAAGGTCTGTTTCAGTCTCTTCAAGGAAGGTTGTTTCCATAACGCCGGCTTTGGCACAGCCAATACCTTTGGCATAGGCGAGAGCAGTGTCCTTGGCTTTCCCCGAGGCATCCTGGTGGATTGCAACTAACGCTGGGGGTCCCGAACCTTGCGTGTAGAGTGCGCGCAACATATGCCCTGGGCATTTTGGAGCAATCATACTTACGTCGACACCGGGCGGAGGCGCAATCTGGGAATAATGTATATTGAAACCGTGCGCAAACATCAAGGTCTTGCCCTGGTCCATTTCCTTTTCAAGGGACTCATGATAGATTCTGGCCTGCAAAGTGTCAGGCGCTAGCATAACAATGATATGTGCTTCTTTCGCTGCCTCAGTGGCGCTGGTTGCCTTGAAACCAGCGCTCTGTGCTGCCTCCCAGCCTTCAGTGCCCGGTAACTCAGCAACGATTACGTGACAGCCGCTATCCCTCAGGTTTTGGCCTTGGGCATGCCCTTGGCTGCCATAGCCGATGATCCCAATCGTCTTGTCTTTGATTAGGTCCAGATTGGCATCCTTCTCGTAGTAGATCTTTGCCATAATACCTCCTTAAGTCCGTAGAGCTGTTTTGCCTTTGTCTAGTCCGCGGCTCTGGTTAAGGCAATCCTGCCAGTCCTCGCCATTTCCTTAATGCCAAAACCGCGAAGAAGTCTGAATAGGGAATCTATCTTGTCTTCGTCACCGGTAACTTCCACCGTAAGCGAATCAGCGGCAACATCAACTATGTTGGCTCTGAAAATATCCACAATCTGAATAATCTCACTTCTCGTTGAGGCAGTAGCTTTCACCTTGATCAAAGCTAGCTCCCTGGCTACCACATCACTATCAGTTATGTCACTTACCTTGATTACCTCGATTAGCTTGTCTAATTGCTTCCTAACCTGCTCTACTTCGCAGGAGTCACCGTCAACGACAATAGTCATCCGGGACAAGTTGGGCCGGTCTATACGTCCTACAGCAATGCTTTCTATATTGAAACCCCGGCGGCGGAAAAGGCTGGCGACCTTATTCAACACGCCAGGCTTGTCCTCTACCAAAGCCACTATAGTATGTTTTGTATTAGACAATCCAGTTCCTTCAAATAGGTATTCTCTCCGGCTTTGGCCTCTCTATGATTTTTCCTAAGCTCTCACCTGGTGGCACCATTGGATAGACATTCTCCTCCTCGTCAATGAGGAAATCAATGAGGAAGGGGCCAGGATGGTCCATCGCTCTATGTATAGCTGGGACTACCTCTTCTCTATGCCTCACCCTTATTCCAGGAATGTCATAGGCCTCGGCAACCTTGACAAAATCAGGGTTCCACAGCTTTGTATCAGTATAGCGACGCTGGTAAAAGAACTCTTGCCATTGCCTTACCATACCAAGATAGGTGTTCTCAATAATGGCTATTTTTAGGGCAATGTTCTCCTGTGCTATAGTCGCTAGCTCTTGAATGGTCATCTGGAAGCCACCGTCACCGGCGATACACCATACCACTTCCTCCGGGCGGCCGACCTTGGCCCCTATGGCGGCAGGAAGCTCAAATCCCATAGTGCCCAGGCCTCCCGAAGAAATAAAACTGTCCGGATTGGCATAAGAGAAGTGTTGAGCAGCCCACATCTGGTTTTGGCCTACCCCAGTTACTATAATAGCATCACCTTGGGTAGCCTCACAGATCTGGCCAATAACGTATTGAGGTAATAGCCTATCACTTTGCTCGATTTGCAGAGACGGATGTTCCTGCCTGCAGTGTTCCAGGTGAGAAAACCAATCGAAATGATCCCGGGGGTCAATCTCCCTATTCATTGCCCTGAGTATGTTCTTGACATCACCGACTATAGGCACATCCACTGGCACATTCTTTCCTATCTCTGCCGGGTCAATATCAATGTGAATGATGCGGGCGTGTGAGGCGAAACCTTTGACGTTTGCCGTAGCCCGGTCATCAAATCTCATACCAATGGCAATAATAAGGTCGGAATCCTGCACCGCGAAGTTAGCACAAGCTAGGCCATGCATCCCTAGCATTCCCAAACTCAATACGTGGTTTTGTGGGAAGGAGCCAATGCCAAGTAAGGTGGTGACTACCGGGATTTGTGCTTTCTCAGCCAGTTCCCTGAGTTCATCGTTACCTTGTGAAATGACAACTCCTCTTCCAGCAATGATTATGGGCCGCTCAGCCTCGTTGGTAAGCTTAGCTGCTTTCTTAATCTGAGCTGGGTGTCCCTGAAGGACAGGCTTGTAGCCCGGCAAATCGACTTTGTCAGGATAGGCAAATTTCGCTTCTTCCTGCTGGACGTCTCGCGGTATATCAATGAGCACAGGGCCAGGCCTGCCTGTCTGAGCAATATGAAAAGCCTCCTTGATCGTTCTGGCCAAGTCCCCGGCACTAAGGACAAGGTAATTGTGCTTGGTGATAGGAAGCGTAATCCCGGTGATGTCGGTCTCCTGGAAGCCATCCTTGCCAATAGAAGCCCTGGGTACTTGGCCAGTTATGGCTATTATGGGAGAGGAATCCATGTAAGCATTGGCAATTCCGGTCACTAGATTAGCAGCTCCTGGACCTGAAGTAGCCACGCATACGCCCGCTCTATGCGTAGCCCGAGCGTAGCCGTCGGCAGCATGAGCTGCTCCCTGTTCATGGCGAACCAATATGTGCCGAAGCTGAGGATATTGAGGAAGGGTGTCATATAGTGGTAATACGGCGCCGCCAAGGATCCCAAAAATGACCTCTACTCCTTCTTTAAGCAAACCTTCGCACAGAATTTGAGCACCAGTCTTCTTCATGGTACCTCTTGTCCTTCTAGCTGCAGGCTACAAACTTCACGATTTGAATTGAAGTCTTGCATATGTCTTAGGCTTCTGACCTCTTCCCCTTTGATGATGTTCTGGGCCGCTTCCACTCTCAAATTGTGTTCTTCATTCGTCTATTAAGGCGTCAACTCAGTCAGCAAAGACTGCTCCGGTGCTAGCTGAGGTAACTCGATCACTATACCTCTTAAGATAGCCAGCCTTAACCCTTGGCTCAAAAAGAGGCAATGAACTCAATCGTTGCTCTATCTGGCTTTGGCCTAATTCTACCTCCACCTTGCGGTTGGGAATATCTATTCTGATAATATCGCCATCTCTTATCGCAGCTATGGCACCCTTCTCTGCTGCTTCAGGAGAAACATGGCCAATAGCTGCACCCCTCGTAGCTCCGGAAAAGCGCCCATCCGTAATCAGGGCGACCTCCTTGTCCATACCCATGCCAGTCAAGAGTGAGGTGGCCGTTAGCATCTCACGCATCCCTGGCCCTCCCCTCGGTCCTTCGTAGCGGATGACAATTACTTCTCCAGATCTGATTTGCTTGTTCATTATTGCTTCTGTGGCTGCCTCCTCACTATCGAAGACCCTGGCCGGACCTTGATGGACCAGCATCTCAGGAGCTACGGCAGCGCTTTTCACAACGCTGCCTTCAGCCGCTAGATTTCCAAACAGGATACTGATGCCCCCGGTAGTGCTATAGGGTTGTGCCAATGGTCGGATCACCTCGCTGTTCCTGACCTTGGCCCCTGTTATCACTTCGCCCAGTGGCTTCCCCAGTACAGTCTTCGCCTCAAGCTTCAACAACTGGGAGATTTCTTGCATTATTGCTGGTATGCCACCAGCTAGATCCAAGTCCTCAATGTGAGAGTCGCTTGCCGGGCTTAACTTGCAAATATGCGGAACGCAATCGCTGATCTCGTTCAGCCAGGATAAGGGGAAATCAACACCCGCCTCATGGGCTATTGCCGTAAGATGCAACACGGAGTTGGTACTGCCACCCAAAGCCATATCCACAGCAAAAGCATTATAAATGGAATCCGCAGCAATAATGTCTTTAGGCCGGATATTCTTGGCTAAGACGTCCATAACCTGTTGCCCGGCTTCGTAAGCCAACTGGACTCGTCGTGCTTGCACAGCCGGTATGGTTCCGTTGCCAGGCAAAGCCATACCTAGAGCTTCAGTGAGGCAATTCATGGTATTGGCAGTGAACATGCCACTACAACTGCCACAGCCGGGGCAAGCAACTTCTTCTAGCTCTTCCAATTCCGCTTCAGACATGTTCCCTCTAATGGTCTCGCCGACTGCCTGGAAAATCGAGCTAACATCAACCAACCTTAGGTGATTGTCCTTGAAGAGTTTTCCTGCCATCATAGGACCACCACTTACAAATACAGAAGGCAAGTTGAGCCTTGCTGCCGCCATTAACATGCCGGGCACGACTTTGTCGCAGTTGGGAATGAAAACCAGTGCATCGAAAGCATGAGCCTCGGCCAAGATCTCCACTGAGTCAGCGATGAGTTCCCTGCTGGGCAGGCTATATTTCATTCCGGGGTGATTCATGGCAATGCCATCGCACACGATTATGGTGTTAACCTCGAAAGGCACTCCCCCCCGGCTCTGAACCCCCTCTTTCACCGCCTGGGCTATAGTCTGCAAATGGATGTGTCCGGGAACAACTTCACTAAAGCTGTTAATGACCCCGACGAATGGTTTGTCCCAGTCAGCTGAGGAGCAACCTACAGCTCGCAGTAGCGACCTATGGGGTGCCCTCTCAATGCCCTTTTTCACGATATCGCTTTTCACTGTTACCCCCTAATTTGGGACGAAAGACTGCGCTGTCTGAAGCAGTAAATACAGTACGTGGGCGAAGATACCATAATACCTACCTGGTGTCAATTCAGCATATCCAGAGTTGCGGCCACAAATCAGTTAGAAGTCCGAAGAACTACACGAGCAGTGGGAATATCATGGTAGGTTCAGTGCAAGATAACGGAGTGAAGTCCCAGGGCAGTGAGAATCATGCATGACTGCACCCCCTGGTGCGGATCGTCACTACGGCTGGCTGCTGTAGCCGTGGTTCAGCCCTCACCCTTTGGTACTCTGCGTTTTGCTGCTTGTACCATGACAGTACAGCTTCGGACGGAGGCGCCACAACCTCAGAATTGAAAAGAATCCTTAGGCGACTCGTTTCAATTCTGCAGAGGTCTTGCTTCCAAAGCTGCTATTTTGTTCACCCTTGAGGTATGCCTGCCGCCTTGGAAATCGGTGTCCAGATAGGCTTTGGTGATTTCCAGGGCTGCCTCGACTTCCACGTCATCACCTCCAAGGCATAGGATATTAGCATCGTTATGCTGTCGAGCTCGCTGCGCAGTAAAAGTATTGTGGCATAAGGCTGCCCTTACACCTTTTATTTTGTTGGCAGCTATGCTCATTCCTATTCCAGTGCTGCATATCAGGATTCCCTGGTCGAAATCAGGTGAAGCTACTGCCTTTGCCACGTCTCGAGCAATATCAGGATAATCCACAGATTCGACATCGCGGCAGCCAAAGTCATGATAGCTATAACCCAGTTCTTGCAGAAGTCCCATAATCGCTTGCTTCAGCCTAAGACCACGATGATCGCAGCCTAGGGCGATACGCATTCCGGGCTCCATAGTCCTTCAATCTCACGGCGAGGTATGATTCCTTGACGCAGAATCCGGGGTACTACGCTGGTTACATCCACTACAGTTGATTCCTGGCCACCGGGACACCTCCCTCCGTCGATGATGAAGTCAATCTCGTCTCCCAGTTGCTGCTTAACCTCGTTAGCAGTTGAAGGGCTGTAGCCGCCACTGACATTAGCACTGGTGCCAACGAGTGGGCCGCCGATACCCTGAATAAGCGCGAGGCAAACGGGGTGGTTAGGAATGCGCACTGCCACGGTACCAGCACTGGAGAGGTAAGGCGGCAAAGAATCCGATTTGGCTAGGACCAGAGTCAGTGCTCCGGGCCAGAAGCGCCTCGCCAATGAGAAGGCAAATCCCGACAGTGGTTTGGCTACGATGGTCACCTGAGATATGTCGCTTAGCAGCAAAGGAAATGATAGGTGCCTGGGGCGCCCCTTAACTCTGTAAACTTGCTCTACAGCGCTAAGACAGAACGGATCGCATCCTAGGCCGTAGACTGTATCCGTGGGGAAAGCAATTATTCCCCCCTTTTTGAGAATTCTGATCCCCTTTTCCACCTGCTGCTGCAAGCTGTTCATTTCCTTGACGCTAGTATACCATGGTGATAAGCTACATTCACATCGCCAACATAACTCTGCAATGGGAAACGAGTCGCAAAGCCACCGAATTTCCGCCAGTGATGATGTCGAAGTCTCGGCCTATTTGGAGATCGCCAAAGAACTGCGTGGCGAGCAGCTCACGCTCGAGCCCAAGATACCCCCCAGCAAGCGTGAGACTGTGATAGTCATTGATTTTGGCTCGCAGTACGCCATGCTCATTGCTCGACGGATACGGGAATGCCACGTCTATTGTGAGCTCGTGCCCTACGATGCCCCCTGGGAGAGAATAGCCTCTTATAACATCAAAGGCTTTATACTTTCAGGAGGTCCGGCTAGCGTCTACAACATAGGAGCGCCTTTGGCTCCATCCTATATATATGAGAGCCGCTTGCCTATTCTCGGTATTTGTTATGGGACGCAAGTTATCGCTCATCAGCTGGGTGGTTCCGTATCTTTGGGGGCAAAGCACGAGTACGGTCATGCCGTGTTGCACATAAGTGATGAGGGCTGCCCGCTTTTTGCGGGCCTTCCTGCCTCTTTCCCTGTGTGGATGAGCCACGGTGATGAAATACTGGAAGTGCCTCCTGGCTTTAGAGCTCTGGCGTATACTGGAAACTCTCCCTTCGCTGTCATGGGTAACGACGCCAACATCTTTGGGCTTCAGTTTCACCCTGAAGTTGCCCACACTCCACAAGGGAAAAACATCTTCCAGAATTTTCTTTCTGGAATATGCGGCTGCCGTGGGGATTGGACACCGGCCAATTTCGTAGCTGAAGCTGTGGACAAAATGCAAGAACAAGTTGGGAATGGCAGGGTTATTTGTGCCCTTTCTGGCGGTGTCGATTCAGCGGTGACGGCTACCATTGCCCACCGCGCTGTTGGCAGTAAGTTGACCTGCTTGTTCATTAATAATGGCTTATTGCGCCGTGAGGAACCGGAGAGAGTGCTCAACACTTTCAAGCGTAATCTGAAACTGGACGTAGCCTATGTGGATGCTAGCGAGAGATTCCTGGAGCGGCTACGGGGGGTGACTGACCCTGAGATGAAGCGGCAGCTTGTAGGCGAGGAATTCATCAGGGTGTTTGAGGAGGAGGCAGCTGAGTTGGGCGAAGTTGATTTCCTAGCTCAAGGCACGCTCTACCCTGATGTAATCGAAAGCAGCGCTACTGCTGAAACCAAAGCCTCAGCCAAAATAAAGAGCCACCACAATGTTGGCGGGTTGCCATCCAAAATGAGGTTCACCCTTGTTGAACCCCTGCGGTATTTGTTCAAGGATGAAATTCGAGAGGTAGGGCTGGCCCTCGGCTTGCCTGAAGACATGGTCTGGCGGCAACCATTCCCTGGGCCAGGACTAGCCATCCGCATAATCGGTGAGGTGACCAAGGAAAAGCTCGAGATACTCCGTGCTGCTGATTGGATTGTCATGAACGAGATCAAAAGGGCAAAGCTCTACCGCGAACTGTGGCAAAGCTTTGCCGTGCTTACCGATGTCAAGAGTGTTGGCGTCATGGGCGACTACCGGACTTATGGCTATCTGATAGCGATCAGGGCGATAAATAGTGAAGACGCTATGACCGCTGATTGGTCAAGGTTACCCTATGATCTCCTAGCCAGGATGTCTGACCGCATAGTCAATGAGGTGCCCAACGTTAACAGAGTAGTCTACGATATCACTAGCAAGCCACCGGCGACTATAGAGTGGGAATAAACAAGGAGGAGGCGAAGATGGACTATCGTTTTGAAGACTATCCCTTGGGAGAGGGAAGTCACGAACAGCAAGATGTGAAGGCTGATCTGGAAATGATACGTGAGGACCTAATAGATGAACTGCAAGCCATAAATCAATACGAGCAGCACTTGGAGAATTTGGAAAGCGAAGAAGCTGTGGCTACGGTAGAGCATATCCTTGAGCAGGAGAAGGAGCATGTTGCGGAATTGCTGAGGCTAATCTATGCGCTCGATCCTGTGCAGGCCGAAAAGCTTAACAGGCCGATTCTGTAGGATGGTGGTGAGAAGCTCGCATTGGATGAGGGAGAACAGCGAAACAAGAAAGAGGAAGTGCCTAAGTCAATACAAGAAGCTAAGGAAAGGCCAAGGCTTCGGCAGTGGGTAAGGAATATGAGTGCATGGTTTGTCAGAATCTCGCCATCATGGAATTGAAAGGAAGCAGCAATCATTGAAGATACTGGTTGTTGGTGGTGGGGCTAGGGAGCATACTTTGGTGTGGAAGTTGCTCCAAAGTCCCAAGACGGAGGAAGTTTTCGTCGCCCCGGGGAACGCGGGCACAGCATTCATAGCTGAGAATCTGAATATCCATCCCGGAGACCTGGAAGCCCTTGGCAAAGCCGCCAAGGACAAAGGCATTGATTTGGTTGTTGTTGGCCCTGAACTGCCATTGTCTTTAGGCATAGTAGATTATCTTGATAGCCTTGGTATTCCCACCTTCGGTCCTACAAAAGCAGCCACGCAAGTAGAATCGAGCAAAGTCTTTGCCAGGAACTTGATGGAGAAATATGGAATTCCTTGTCCCAAGGGAGTTGTCTTTGCCTCTTACGCTGAGGCTGCTAGATATCTTGAAGGATGCCGACCACCTGTCGTAGTCAAGGCAGATGGGTTAGCTGGTGGCAAGGGAGTGATCATAGCTGACTCCATGCAAAAGGCCAGGATGGCTCTTGGCGATATTATGGAAGCAAGAATATTTGGCTCTGCTGGAGATAGGGTAATAATTGATGAATATGTTACCGGTCAAGAGGTAAGCCTCATAGCTTTCACTGATGGCAAGACAATATCACCTATGGTTCCGGCCTGCGACTACAAGAAGATCTGGGATAACGATCAGGGGCCCAATACAGGCGGCATGGGAAGCTATAGTCCCCCAGGATTCCTCCCTGCCCAGCTAGTAGAAGAGGTAAGCGCTACTATTCTGCTGCGGGCGATAGAGTCGATGGCCAACGAAGGAATGCCTTACAAAGGAGTCCTCTATGCTGGCTTGATGGTTACTGACAGGGGGCCACTTGTATTAGAGTTCAATGCTCGCTTCGGTGATCCTGAGACCCAGGTTATCTTGCCCCTTCTCAAAAGCGACTTGGTGGATATCCTCTTGGCGGTGATTCAAGACGATCTCAACCAGGTGGAAGCAGAATGGAGCACTGATGCCTGTGTGGGAGTAGTTGTCGCTTCAGCAGGCTACCCTGGAAGCTACAAGACGGGTTTCCCCATAAAGGGTTTGGACGAGGTTGACCAGGATTCGCTGGTCTTCCATGCCGGAACTAGGCTGGGAGATGATGGGAAAGTCTATACTGACGGTGGGCGGGTGCTCACTGTGGTAGGAAGCGGCGAAGACATGGCTGAAGCTCGGGAAAAAGTCTACCGCCAGTTACCCAGAATTCGTTTTGAAGGCTGCCATTATAGGACGGATATTGCTCTCAGGGAGGTAGGGTGAATGGCGCTTGTGGGCGTGGTCATAGGGAGCAGCTCGGATGCCGGCATGATACAGCCAGCACTTGATGTGCTGGAGCAACTCGGCGTTGACTACGAGCTGTCCGTTATCTCTGGCCATAGAAACCCGGAGACGGCGAGGGAATATGGCTTGAAAGCGGAAGGGCGAGGTCTTGAGGTTATCATTGCCGCTGCTGGTGGCGCGGCTCATCTCCCTGGGATTATGGCTAGCTGGACGACATTGCCCGTGATCGGTGTCCCTCTACCTGGTAGTGAGCTGAATGGCATAGATGCTTTGTTCTCTATAGCTCAAATGCCGGCGGGGGTCCCGGTAGCCTGCGTTGGCATTGGTAAGAGCGGCGCCAGAAATGCCGCTTTGCTTGCTGCCCAGATCTTAGGCATCAAACATGGGGAAATAGGGGAAGCGTACCGTCAACACAAAGCCAAATTGGCCGAGGGATAGCATGATCGAGCGTTACTCCAGACCTCAGATGAAGAAGATATGGTCTCAGGAGAACAAGTTTGACCTGTGGCTTAGGGTAGAGATAGCTGTTTGCCGAGCTTGGGCCGAGTTAGGCGGAATCCCCAAAGAGGTCATACCCAAAATAAGGAATGCCAGCTACAAGCTAGAGCGTATCGCCGAATTCTTAAAGGTTACCCACCACGACATGACTGCCTTTCTCAACTCGGTGTCTGAAAGCCTTGGTGAAGAGTCTCGCTTCGTCCATCTTGGACTCACGTCTTCTGATGTTATGGATACGGCTTTGGGTCTTCAATTAAGGGAAGCATGTGACGTCTTGGAACAAGATATCAGCGGACTCATCGCCGTCTTACAGAACAAGGCTACAGAGTATAAGTACACGGTTATGGTGGGGCGCACGCATGGCGTTCATGCAGAGCCCACCACCTTTGGCTTGAAGATGGCTCTGTGGGCTGAGGAAATGAAGCGCAACGCCCAGAGACTATGTGAAGCCAAAGGAGCTATTTCTGTGGGAAAGATATCGGGGGCGGTAGGGACGTATGCCACAGTTCCCCCTGAGGTTGAGAGAAGAGCTTGTGAGCAACTGGGACTCACACCGGCGCCACTGTCGAGTCAGATAATCCAGCGCGACCGCCATGCTCAGTTCGTTACTACTCTGGCCATAATTGCCAGCTCTCTGGAGAAGTTCGCCACTGAGATTAGAAGCCTGCAGCGAACTGAGATTCTGGAAGTTGAAGAGCCCTTTGAACCTGGGCAGACAGGTTCTTCGGCGATGCCACACAAGAGAAATCCTGAGCTTTGTGAGCGCATTTGTGGGCTTAGCAGATTAGTGAGAGGTTACGCTTTGACCTCTATGGAGAACATTGCCTTGTGGCATGAGCGCGACATCAGCCACTCCTCCACGGAGCGAATCATCTTGCCCGACTCTTGTCTGGTAGCTGACTATGTTCTATCTCTGTTTACCCTGGTGATGAAAGGGCTCAAGGTCTATCCTGAGAATATGCGTCGTAACCTTGAGCTTTCGCAAGGCTTGATTTTTTCCCAAAGAGTGCTGTTGGCCTTAATAGACAAAGGTATGGGTCGGGAAGAAGCTTATGGGGTAGTACAAGCCAATGCTATGAAGGCCTGGCAGAAAAAGAAGAGCTTTTTGAGCTTGCTTGAGGCGGAGGCACAAATAGCGGCTTTGTTATCCAAACCTGAGCTGGAGTCCCTGTTTGACTATGATTACTACCTGAGGTATATAGATAGTGTTTTTGAACGTTTAGGGCTGACTGGGTTGAGGAAGACCGAAGAAGTCAAAACAGAAGAGTTGGCCCCGCGTGCCTTATAGAAGGGGGAGACACATATGGCTGTCTTGCTGGAAACCAAATTGTCTCTACCTATCTGGCGAAGGGGCAAGGTGCGAGATCTCTATGACTTGGGGGGCGAGCTTCTCGTAGTAGCCACGGATCGCATCTCTGCCTTCGATGTTGTTCTGCCATGTGGCATCCCTGACAAAGGGAAGGTTCTCAATCAACTCTCAGCGTTCTGGTTTGAGAAGACAGCCCATATTGCGCCCAATCATTTTGTCAAGGCGGTGGATGATTTGGAGGTTCTTCGGGATTGCTTTGTTGGAGACTGCCCTGATTACCTTGTTGGTCGTTCTATGATTGTAAGGAAAGCAAACCCCGTTCCCATTGAGTGTATCGTTCGCGGCTACCTCTTTGGCTCGGCATGGGGGGAGTATAGGGCAACCGGAGCTACAGGCAACGTCCACTTGTCACCAGAGATGAAAGAAGGGCAGGAGTTGCCGCAACCTTTGTTCACTCCCACTACAAAAAGTGAGACGGAACATGATCGGCCTTTGAATGATGAAGATATAGGTGCGCTTGGCGTAGGAAATTTGATGAGAGAGTTGGAGGAGAGAAGTCTGCTCATCTACCGATACGCTCAAGATTATGCCAACACCAAGGGCATCATAATTGCCGATACCAAATTGGAATTTGGACTTGCTAATGGTGAATTGATGCTCATCGATGAGCTACTGACACCGGACTCAAGTCGCTTCTGGGATGCTAGTCAATATGAAGTCGGACATTCGCAGCCCTGCTTGGACAAACAACCAGTCCGTGATTGGCTCTTGGCTTCGGGATGGGATAGAGAATCGCCGCCACCCATGTTGCCACTGGAAGTAATTGAGGGGACATCAAGAAGATATCGTGAGGCCTACAGCAAGCTAACGGGGGAGGTTTTTCAGGGAGATCAGCATGGAGATTGTCAACAGGAGTGAGGTCGAGGCGTTCATTACCAAAGATGGCTCCGAGATCAGGGAGATTCTTGCCCCAAGGAACTCTTCCTTGAGAAATCAGAGCCTGGCGGAAGCGAGGGTCTCACGGGGCAAAGCCACAATACGACACTGCCACATCGAGTCAGAGGAAATCTACTACATTTTGCAGGGCAAAGGCCAAATAGGAGTGGAAGGCGAGGCAAGAGAAGTAACTGAAGGAGACGGAATCGCCATAATGCCTGGGCAAAGCCATAGAATCTGGAATACCGGAGTCGAGGACTTGGTTTTTCTGTGTTATTGTTCACCATCTTATACCGATGAAGACACGGTGCTTACCGAATAAGAGGAACTCAGGATGTACCTAGCCAAGGTTTATGTCACATTGAAGCCAACGGTTAATGATCCTCAGGGGTTGACCATAAAGGGGGCATTACAGTATTTGGGCTTCGTTGAGGTAGTGAGCGTTCGTGCCGGCAAATATATGGAAGTCAGGCTGGAAGGGAATGACCAGGGTATTGCCTACCAGCAAGTTGACGAGATGTGCAAGAAATTGCTTGCTAATCCCGTTATTGAGAACTACGCTTTTGAATTGGAGAAAATCTAGGCTAGTTCTCTCTGAGGAGCAATGGAGTGGAGCACTATTGTTGGCATTATATTCGCTGCCTTGGCGGCGATCGGATTGCCTTTAGCTCTCAGTAAGAGAAAGAAAGCCGGTCCTCAGAAGCGAGAGGAACTCTATCAGCACCTCCGGAAAATAGGAGTAGAGGCCACGTTGGTAGAAAGAGGTGCTGATGAGAAAGTGGGAGTAAGTCGTGCCTCAGGGCAGAGGTCAGAAGGAATCATCCAGCTCCGACGGCAAAGTATTGATTCTGTGAAGGTTATCAGCGTAGCCAGCCAGTATGGGATGAACTACTTCATCGATTACCTTGTGAAGAGCCCGAACATAACAGCGAAGCGCGCCAAGAAGAAGACTAGGTCAGTTAGGGTTAAGAGCTCAGCGCTGTGGGGCAAAGCACTAGCGATCGAATGGAGGGGAGATGAGTCCTTGGCGCGGAGCCTCAACTTCGATTACAGGCTCAAAGACATACTGCTGCGTGCTGATAGCGATCCTAGTAGTCTCAAGGGAAGCATAGGGATCTTCCCTGAACCAGAGCATGGCTATGCCAGGATAAGGACCAATTATTTTCTTCCCTCCCCCGAAGTGTTCGAGGCGATGAGTATCATTGCAAAACACGTTAAGTCGTGGTGAGGACGGCAGTTGACATAATTGCTCTGGTGCTCACAGACGGGGACAATTCAGTAGTTGCAGTGCCACGTTTCCTCTACTTCACCGGCCCCAAGCTTGTCGTACCAAGGGACGCCATAGCTATTGGCTAGTTTGCTCAGGCTTTCTAGCCTCGGAATCACGGTGGTCTCCAAGAAACTCAATCTTTCCTGTCGGGAACTTATCTGAGTAGCCTCTTGCCACAAAGCACGTCCGGCCAGGAAGCCCGAAGCACCTGCCCGGCAGGCTAGCTCAACCTCCTGATAGAAGAGGTCGAAATTCACGCCAGCGCTGAGAAGAACCCAGGGGACTTGACTTGCCTCATTAAGCTGATGACAAAAATCCAACAATCGGCTCTTATCTCTGTCATACTCAAGATCGGCGGGAAATTCAGTCTTAAGCACATCAATAGGAAGGGAGGTGATCTGTCTTGCTGTTTGCACAACCAACTGCGGCTTTATCTTAGCAAAGTCCTGACGATTGCTTTCTACGGTCTCTACTTTGTAACTCATAGGCTCAACTACAAAGGGTATGTCTTCTTCCATACAATCGGCAGCCAGTTTTTCCACTATATTCAGTTGCCTCTTGGCAACATTGACATCAGGGCGATAATAGAGCAGAAGCTTAGCTGCTGTTGCCCCCATTCTTTTGATTTTGCTCACGTTCCAATTGAGCAGCAAATCGGTGATCCTTGCTTCTGGCTGGCCCGAGTAGCCGCTCTCCTCCAAGCTCACCAGCAACCCTGTAGATTTCGGCAGAACTCCGGCGGCGATTGCCTGTCCCGCGCCGTAGACAGGATCAAGCAAAATCGCGCTCGCATGAGGAGCCAGGACTTGACATAGCTCTAGCTTGAAATCCACCATTGATTGATAATCGACGTTCCCAGGATGCTTTTCCTGGAGCATCTTCCTGAGCGAACCTCTGTGGTCAAGGGCCGCCATCGCCAGAATGCCTTGCTGATTGGCTAGCTGCTGCAAGCCTCTTATCTTGCCTATGGATAGCTTCTTCATGGTCCTAAGTAGCCAATACCTTGATCAACTGTAACAACTTGGTGTCTAATTCCTTACTTTTCTCCCAAGTCTCCCTAAGCGGAGTAAACGTTATATCCCCCTTCAATTCTCCTACCATGTAGGCTGACATGCCGTCAACCAAGGCATCCACGGCCGCTGCCCCCAACTTACTGGCCAGGATCCTATCCCTAGCCGTAGGTGCGCCGCCTCGTTGTATATGCCCCAGAACAGAAATCCGGTAGTCCAACCTCAGTCTTTCCCATACTTGCTGAGCAATGGGAAACACGCCCCCAGCCTCATCGCCTTCAGCAACTACAATGACACTGCATTTCTTACCCCTCTTGAAGCTACGACTTATGTCAAGGGAAAGCTCCTCTATCTTTGTCTCAACCTCCGGGATAAGGATATTCTCAGCTCCACCAGCAATTCCCACGTCCAAGGCAATGAAGCCTCTATCTCTTCCCATGACCTCAATAAAAAAGGGGCGCTGTAAAGACTGGCAGGTATCCCTGATCTTGTCTATGGCGTCCAAAGCCGTATTTACGGCAGTATCGAACCCAATAGCATAGTCAGTGCCATAGACATCGTTGTCTATACTACCCGGAACGCCAATCACTTTCACTCCTCCCGCCTCAGCCAAGGCTGAGGCGCCACGAAAGGTACCTTCTCCACCTATGGTTATCAATCCTTCAATTTCCTCGCGTTGCAGCATTTGGGCCGCCTTCCTCACACCCTCTGCCTTCTTCATCTCCTCACAACGAGCGGTCTCAAGGATAGTACCGCCACGCTGGAGAATATTGGCTACTGACCTCGCATCTAATCTCACAAAGTCGCCTTCAAGCAAGCCAGCATATCCGCGCCGAACGCCCATTACGTCCAGCTTGTGGTTGGCCCCGCAGCGGACGACTGCCCTTATGCAAGCGTTCATCCCCGGCGCATCACCACCACTAGTCAACACAGCGATCTTATTCACGCTTGGGCTCCTTTCGCTTAGCGACGGGAAACAAGGCCACGCAACATAACCTGCTGAAACGCACGAGGTTTCCTAAGATGGGCATCATCTGCCACGCCTAGTCTCATTACAGAGCGGTCTAAACGGACGGCTCGACAGGGTAGAATCTCTCTTGTTCGCAATATCCTTTGAGTCATTTTCGCTCAAAACCGTATTGCCTTGCTTTCCCGTCTCAACTGCATCCGACCGGAATGAACAAGCCAACATTGATAATGTCAAGAACTTCTTCCCCTTCCTGTGTCGTTCCCACGCTCGTTGCGCTGTGCCACTCCCAATGGGTTTCTCTATACTAGACTGTGTCCCCAGAGTCGGTCAACTGTGAAGTCCCGTTATTCTTGTCGTTACAGAACATTTCGTCCATATCAATTCTTACGTGGCAAGATCAGGCAAAGACCTTAGTTATAGCTAGCCGTATGCTTTTCTTTGCCTTGTCTTTCTCCCTTCACCACTTATAGCTAATCCGAGGCTGGCTCTCATGCCTCTGCCCGCCGCCTCCTTTCTGAGACCACTACTGCACCCAACCCAAAGACGCCTGTGACGGCCAGCCCAATGAAGAAGCCTAGCAAAGGGACTGGGATTAGCCCTAGGAGTAGCTCCAAGAGTTTGAGGATGACAAGTCCCAAAGCTAAGGCTGCAATCAGGATTCCTCTGCGTTCCATACCTCTGAACCGGCGGATGATCAAACGCCCGATTAGCAGGCCCACGGGGATCTGAGCAAGGTAAAGACCTATTCCCCAGAGAGCCAGGGCAATCAATCCCAAAGGTATGCCCACAATGGTGATGCACACCAGTATGGCAGCGATAGGTGTTATGAACACAACAAGAGCTCCCCAAGCAGCGCTTGCCCCCGGCCTAGTGCGTATAGATTCAGCGACGGAAGTCAGCCGGTTTGGAGCGGTTAGAATGATGACTATCCCTGTTACCAGGGCCATTAAGAAGCCTATTACCCAACCTAATATGCCAGGGACAGGTGCCAAGGGAGCAGGTTTGGCTGGCTCTTCCTTCACGGGGGGCAGATTATGGGTAGTTGCGCCGCCAATCTGGGCGCCTGATTGGATATCAGCTTCCTCCTCACTGGTATAGGTTAGGTCGCCTTCGATGTTGGCTGTAGATAGTATGGTCAGGCTGTCAACTTCAAGTTCAACATCTCCCTTCACTCCGTTGCCTATAGTGACCTCGCTTCCGCCACCTTTGATATCGCCCTCTATAAGTCCGTCAAGGAGTACATTCCCGGCCTCAACAAGAAGGTCACCCTTGACCGTGGCTGTGCTAGCTACATTCACCTCGGCACCAAATGCCATCAAGTCACCGTTGACGTTGCCAGTTATACTAATAGTCTCCCCCGCTACTCGCACAGCATGGCCAATATCACCACCGATGTTGATCATGTAAGCAGCAACCATAGCGCTGCCATTAACCGCGCCATTGACGGTAATCATATAGCCTGTAGCCCACAGATCGCCGTTAACCATGCCGTCAATAACAACGGTAGCGGCCGCGACATATAAGTCGTCATCGACTACCTCTTGGCTGCCGACGGTGACCGTATCTCCGCTCCGGGCATCGAACGCCGAGACCGGCACCGCTGTCAACATCATCATTATCATAAACGTTAGAATGACAGCTAACCCTCTAAGAACATGCTTTGACATACACACCTCCATACTCTTTGCGCGGCACGATTGATTGAATCTGTTTTCAACGGGGTAATATAGCAAATAGCATCGCGTTTGTCATTGTTTTTCCTTTGTTCTTGGGTTTCGGCGTTTTTCAGACCGTTCAAGTCACATTTTCTACCATCGGGCGAAAATCGTTGGCCCTTGAAACTGGGATTCGCCCCTTGATTTCTACCCCGTTTCCTCTAGCATTTCCAGCAACCCAGCTTCATTGAGGATGTCTATCCCCAGTCTTTGAGCCTTAGCTAGTTTGGACCCGGGGTCAGCGCCAATCACAAGATAAGAGGTCTTCGTAGTGACATCTGAGGCCGCTTTACCTCCGAGTGCCTTTATCTTTGCCTCTGCCTCAGGACGCGTGAAGGTTTCCAACTTTCCCGTAATGACAAACTCCAATCCTGTTAATCGCAACTCCTCGGGCTTGACCCCTTCAGTCTCTTCCTTCTGCAGCCTCACCCCTGCTCTCCTGAGCTTTTCAATAATGCGCTTATTTCCTTCTTGGTTGAAGAAAGCGACAATGCTATCAGCGATTCTGGGCCCGATAGATGGAAGAGCCATAAGTTCCTCCTGGCTGGCTGTGGCTATTTCATCCATGCTGCTGAAGTTTTGTGTCAACAGCTCGGCGTATTCCTCGCCGACGTGGAGAATCCCTAGGGCGAATATTATTCGGTACAGGGGCCTATTCTTGCTCCTTTCGATTGAACCAACTACATTCGAGGCACTTTTCTCACCCATCCTCTCTAGGTTCATGAGCTGTTCCTTAGTAAGAGAGTACAAGTCACCCGCATCTTCGAACTCCAGCTTCTTGTCCAAGCCAGCCTCAAACAGAGCCTGACATAGC